>CBHXZU010000207.1:0-9053 GCA_966125105.1 uncultured Prosthecobacter sp. | reverse complement strand
GAACAGAATTTGCGCTGTCTGGAACGGCGCGCGGGCCGGCTAGAACACCGCGCGGGCCGTCCAGAACGGCGCGCGGGGCGGCTGGAACAGTGGATTCTGTGCCACGAACGCCGCGCGGGCCCACAAAAACAGAATTTCTTCGATCCAGAACAACGCGCGGGCCTGCTGGAACGCCGCGCGGAGGGGCTCAAACGCCGCGCGACGTGTCTCGAATTTCGGTTTTCTGAGTCGGTAGTCGTTCAGGCCGTGGCTGACCGGTGATTTCTGACGTCCGACATCTTCCCCAGCAAACCGGCTCGCGAGGTTGCTGCAACGGGAGCGTAGAAATCAAATCATGTCTCTCGCGCCGCTGCGTTAGGCTGTGCACTTCATGTGGCGAGCGGCTCCGACCCAGTTTGCAGCATTGCGGGCCTGCGGGGGGCAGTTGGACGTTAGAACTTCCCGAAGAAGTCGCTGATGTCGAAAAAGACGTCGAGGTCCTTGCCCTCTTTCGTGGTGATCGCGAGCACGTCGTATTTCTTCCCGCCTTTGCCCTGGAGGGACTGCTGGCGCAGTTTGTAGCCGGGGAAAGTCTTCTTGAGGTAGCTGTACTCTGCACCGATCCCCGCCTGGCTATCCTTCGCCCCCTTGATAATCACCGCTTTCTCCACGCTCGATCCGTCGCCTCCTTCGTAACGAATGCCAGCCCCGGCGCGTGGCGTTTTTTCTGGCGCCTCTGCTTCCTTCACCGGCGGGTTGGCGGGGCGGGTTTCCGCGAAGCAAAGAGGCTGAACGGAGAGGAAGAGGGCAACCAGCAGGAGTTTCATGCGGCCGACGTTGTTGGCCGCAAGTCTGGCAGCTCAACCGTTCTGTGCCAGTTGCAAATTCCCTCCGCTATCTTGGAGACCACTCTTGCATCGGCTGCGCGTCGCCCGTAAACCCGCCGCCGGTCAATCCGATCTCCTGAACTCCCACTCCCGTATGAATTCCGGCATCCGCACCAAACTCTTCTTAATGATGGTCCTCGAGTTCTTCATTTGGGGAGCTTGGTTGCCATTGATCTTCGGCTACCTCCCGAGCCTCGGGTTTTCCGCGGAGCATCCGCCGCAAGCACTGCAGGGCTTCGTGAATGCCATCGCGTTTGGCGCGGGCGAGGGCTCCATGTGGCGGTCCATCGTGCAGGCGCTCTTCTCGGAACAGGCGCTCATCCTGAATGCGTTTCCCGTCGCCGCGATCGTCGGCATGTTCTTCAGCAACCAATATGCTGACCGCCACTTCGCGGCCCAGAGGTTCCTGTCTTTCAGCCACATCATTGGCGGCCTTGCGATTCTCGGCTGCGGCTTCACGAAGACATTCTGGCCCTTCTTCGGCCTGATGCTCGTGCACTGCCTCCTCTATGTGCCGACGATCTCGATCACGAACTCGATCGCTTTCGCCAACATGCGCGATCCGCAGAAAGAGTTCGGCATCATCCGCATGGGTGGAACGATCGGCTGGATCGCTGCCGCGTGGCCGTTTGTCTTTATCTTCGTGGATTGGGCAAAAGTCCCCGCCTTCAGTGAGGTGGGAATGAAGGATTGGTTTGGCTATGTTTTGAACACGCCGCTCACCGGTGATGCGGCGAAGGCGATGACCCGCTGGACGTTTATCGTCTCCGGCATTGCCTCGCTCGTCTTGGCGATGTTGAGCCTCACGCTGCCGCACACACCGCCAAAGAAAGCCGGCGAGGGCGGTGCCGAGAGCCTCGCCTGGCTCGAAGCGGTAAAGCTGCTGAAGCATCCATTCGTCCTGATCCTCTGGATCGTGACGTTCGCGGATTCCTTCGTGCACAACTGCTACTTCAACTGGACCGGGCAATTCCTCGGCGCTCCCGAAGCGGCGGGCGGAGTGGGGATCGCCCCGAGTTGGATCATGCCGATCATGAGCATCGGCCAGGTCGCGGAAATTCTCACGATGGCGATCCTCGGCGCGGTGCTCGCGAAGCTCGGCTGGCGGACCACGATGGTGATCGGCATTCTCGGTCACGCGGCGCGCTTTGCCGTTTACGCCTTCTTCCCGCAAAGCGCCGGACTCATCATCACCGTGCAGATCCTCCACGGCATCTGCTACGCGTTCTTCTTCGCCACCGTTTACATCTTCGTGGACGCGTATTTCCCGAAGGACGTGCGCACGAGCGCGCAGGGCTTGTTCAACGTGATGGTGCTCGGCCTCGGCGCTCTCGTGGCCAACAGCATCTGCCCTTACCTCATCCAGAAGACCTTCGCGGTGAATGGGTCGGTCGACTTCAAGCACCTCTTCCTCGTGCCTTGCTTTGTCGCGTTGGCGGCTGCGGTGGTGCTCGCCTTGTTCTTCCATCCGCCGAAGGATGTGAATGCGACCGCGGGGCATGGTGGCGCGCCGCACTAATAGGTCTCATGCGACCCATGGGTCCTATGGGACCCATATGCGCGACGTCCCTTTGCATTGGGGCGGTCTGCTGCTAGAGCCCCCGCGTGCCGAAGAACGATCTGCCGATTTACGAACTGGAGTCCTCCGTGGTGTCCGCCTTGCAGGCGAACAACCGGTTGATCCTCCAGGCGCCGACCGGTTCGGGTAAGTCGACGCAGATTCCGCAGATCGTGCTCGATCATGGGCTGGCGGGGAACGGAGAAATTGTCGTGTTGCAGCCCCGGCGCCTTGCGACGCGAATGCTTGCGAACCGCGTCGCGTACGAGCGGAAGGTTCGAGTGGGCGATGAAGTCGGCTACCAGATCCGGCTCGATCGTGTATGTTCGGCAAAAACGCGGATTCGCTTCGTTACGGAGGGCGTGCTGCTGCGGCAGATGCTGAACGATCCCAACCTGCGCGGGATGAGCGTGCTGGTGTTCGACGAGTTCCATGAGCGGCACCTTTATGGAGACATCACGCTCGCGCGGGCGCTGGAGGTCCAGGAGAAGAGCCGGCCCGACCTCAAAGTGATTGTGATGTCCGCGACCCTGGAGACAGCGATCCTCGGGCAATACATGGCGCCTTGCGAAACGCTTACCAGCGCGGGGCGGACGTATCCGGTGGAAATCGACTACCTCGATCGCGCCGTGCGCCCGGAGGAAAAAGCCGTGTGGGATGTGGCGGTGGAGGAACTGGAACGCCTGGCGCCGGATACCGACGGCGATGCGCTCATCTTCATGCCGGGTGCTTACGAGATCTCGCGGACGATCAGCGCGGCTCGCAATTCGCGAACGCTTTCGAACTTCGTCGTGCTCCCGCTGCACGGCGAACTCCCCGCGCAAGAGCAGGACGCGGCGGTGGCCCGCTACGATCGGCGGAAGGTGATCGTGAGCACGAATGTGGCGGAAACGTCGCTTACCATCGAAGGCGTGCGGCTCGTAATCGACAGCGGTCTGGCGCGCATCGCGCGCTTCGATCCGCATCGGGCGATCAACACTTTGCTCGTCGAGCGCATCAGCCGGGCGAGCGCCGATCAGAGGGCCGGCCGCGCCGGGCGCACGGCGCCGGGAATCTGCCTGCGCCTGTGGACTGAGTTGGAGCACGCGCAGCGTCCCGCGCAGGAGACGCCCGAAGTGCGCCGGCTCGATCTCGCGGAGGTTGTGCTTACCTTGAAAGCGAGCGGCGTCGTCGATGTGGCGAAGTTTCGCTGGCTCGAGGCGCCGGACCCGAAGTCGTTAGCGAAAGCGGAGATGCTCCTCGCTGACCTTGGCGCGATCGATGCGGACGGAGCGATCACCGAACTTGGCCGCCGCATGCTCGCCTTTCCGGCGCATCCGCGCTACGCCCGCATGCTTCTCGCCGCGCATGAGCGCGGCTGTGTGCCGGCCATTTGCCAGATCGCGGCACTTACGCAGGGAAAATCCGTGCTGCCGCGCGCGCAAGGGAAGCAGCAGCAGGAAGATCGCGAGGATCTCTTTGGCGGCGATGCGGGCAGCGATCTCTTCGTGATGATGCGGGCACTGCGCTACGCGGAGAATGCGAATTTCAACCCGCAGAAGTTGCGCCCGATCGGCGTGAACGGGATTGCGGCGCGTGAAGCCAGCGGGCTGGCGCAACAATTCCGCGCCATCGCCCGGGATGAGGGGCTCGACGACGAAGCGCGGGACACGAGCAGTGAAACGCTCGCGAAATGCATCCTCGCGGGATTTCCGGACCAGGTCGGCGTTCGTCTCGATCGCGGAACATTGCGCGTGCAACTCGTTCACGGGCGCCGCGGCGTGCTCGCGCGCGACAGCGTGGTGCACGATGCGGAACTGATCGTGGCCGGCGAGATTCGCGAGGTGGATTCCCGCGATGACGTGCAGACCTTGATCACGCTCGCCACGGCGATTCGCGAAGATTGGCTGCGCGAAATCTTCCCCGATGGTTTCAGCAAGGCGACCGAAGTGTTTTACGAAAGCACGCAACGACGCGTGATGGCACGGCGCCTGACGAAGTTCCGTGACCTGGAGATTCGCGTGGAGCGCACCGACGACGTGCCCAGCGAGCAAGCCGCCGCGATCCTCGCCGCCGAAGTGACGGCCGGACGGCTCAAGCTCGAGAATTGGAACCACGACGTGGAGCAGTGGATTGTCCGGCTCAACCAGCTCGCCGACTGGTGCCCGGAATACGAACTTCCGAAACTGACGACCGAAGACCGCCACACGCTGGTCGAGCAGCTGTGCCTCGGAGCGAGCAGCTACCGCGACATCAAGGATCGGCAGGTGTGGAATGTCGTGAAGTCCTGGCTCTCGCCGGCGCAGATCGATTTGCTCGATAAAATGGCGCCGGAGCGGCTGGAACTCCCGAACGGCCGCAAAGCCAAGATCACCTACGCCGAAAGCGCGCAACCGACGCTCGGCGCCCGAATCCAGGATCTCTACGGCGTCGACAGCGACCTGCGCATTGCTGGCGGCAAGGTGTCTCTGGTGATCCAGGTCCTCGCCCCGAATTATCGCCCGGTGCAAATCACCACAAGCCTCTCGACCTTTTGGAAAGAGAGCTACCCAAAGCTAAAGCAGGAGCTTTCCAGGAAGTATCCGAAACACGAGTGGCGGTAGCTGCCGTGGTTACGACGGATGCGTCGTTGTGGAACGAAAGATTTCTACCGGCGTTTCATTTCGGGTAAACTGTGCAGCGAATGGATGATGCGTTCCTCACCGCTGAAGCCGGACGCCAGCGCCTGGCGAGGGAGTGGCTTCCGCCTTGGTTGCTGACGCGCCGCTGGTTTGGCGGAAGGGGACGAGGGGTCTTTAGTTGTGAAGTTTCGAGGCAATTGCGCTTCGGGGATGAGTGGCTCACGACGGTGGATGCGCGCTATGCGGACGGGACGAAGGAGAGATACTTGCTCCCTCTAAAGCTCGTTGATTCGGCCGAAGTCGCCGCAGTCATCGGGACGGTTGGCGACAGAGTCCTGATCGACGCGACGCATGTGCCTTCGTTTCGAGCGCACTTGTTCCGGGTGTTGTCCGGGGTGGAAAAGGTGCACGGGATCGACGTCCTGCCCGGCTCCCAGTTTGCGCAGCGTTTTCCGAATGGCAGCGTGCCTGCTTCTCAAGTGCTGGCGGTGGAGCAAAGCAATACCTCGCTCGCATTCGGCGACCGGATGTTTCTCAAGCTGTTTCGCAAGCTCGAGCGAGGTGTGAATCCCGATGTGGAGCTTACGCATTTCCTCGGCGGAAATGGGCGATTCGCGCATACGCCCGCCTTTCTCGGGGCGTTGCTTTGGGAAGACACGGCGCTCGCGGTGGCGACGGACTTTTTCCCCGAGGCAGTGGACGGGTGGTCGCTCGGCATCAAATACCACAAGCATCGAGGCAACCTCGGGATGGAGGACGAGTGGCGCGGACTCGCGCGGGAGCTCGGCTCGCGCACGGGTGAAATGCATGTGGCGCTCGCGAGCGACCGCTCCGATCCCGCGCTGGCGCCCGAGCCCCTGACGAGGGAAGACGTGGAAGTGGCAGCGAGGTCGATGTTGGAGACGGCGCGCGACGCCGTCTCGGATTTGGAGCACGCGAAGGCGTTTTCGGGACCGTCGGGGCAGGCATTGTTGCGGGAACTCTTTGCCGCGCTCGATAGCATGAAGCCGATCCAGGCCTTGGTGAATCGGCTGCTCGATGAAGTCCCCGATGGCGTAAAGATCCGGGTGCATGGCGACCTTCACCTGGGCCAGGTCCTCTACACGGATCGTGGCTTCCTGATTGCCGACTTTGAGGGGGAACGTTTGCGCAGCCTGAGAGACCGCCGGGCCAAGCAGCCGCCGATTCGCGATGTCGCTGGGATGCTGCGTTCACTCGCGTATCTCGAAGAATCTGACCGGCCACAGGCGCGGAGTTCCTCGCGCCAATTCATGCGCTCTCCGGAAGCGGAGGCCTTCCTTTCCGGATGGCGGAAGGCCGTGTCGGGGTCGGCGCTCGCGAGCGAGGCTTTGTTGCCCATCTATTTGCTTGAGAAGGCGTTTTACGAATTGCGCTACGAACTCCGTCATCGGCCGACGTGGGTGGAAATCCCGGTGCGCGGTTTGGTGGAGCTATGCCGATCTTTGCACTGAGGTCGGGGTCGGAGCGACGCGACTAGAGCCGCTGGCTGGACGGGACGGGCTTTCAAGACATAGTGTGCGCCACGATGAGCACTGCTGTTGCCGCTGAAAGTGTGGTGGAAAAAGTCCTCGCCGGAGAGCGTATCTCGGCCGATGACGCGCGCGCTTTGTATGCGCTGCCGCTGCATGAACTGGGGCAGCTCGCGCATTTCCGCCGTCAGCTGGCCAAGGCAGATGCCTATCCGGCCGCGAGTGGAGCAGGGCGGGGGAATGACATCGTGACCTACATCGTTGATCGGAACATCAACTACACGAACGTCTGCAACGTTTACTGCAAGTTTTGCGCGTTCTACCGCACGGAGAAGGACGAGGATCACTACGTCCTGAGCCTCGAGCAACTGGACCAGAAGCTCGATGAGCTCACCGCGATTGGCGGCGTGCAGATCCTGTTGCAGGGCGGGCATCACCCGAAGCTCGGGATCGATTTCTACACCACGATGTTGAGCCACATCCGGGCGAAGTATCCGCACATCAACATCCACGGCTTCAGCCCGCCGGAGTTCCAGCACTTCGCGCAGGTCTTCAATATGCCGCTGCGTGAGGTAATCACGAAGTTCAAGGAAGCGGGCCTTGGCAGCATTCCCGGTGGGGGCGGTGAGATCCTGGTCGATCGCGTGCGCGATCGCATTGCGCCGCTGAAGTGCAAGACCGACGGCTGGCTCGAAGTCATGCGCGTTGCGCACGAACTCGGCCTGAACTCGAGTTGCACGATGATGTTTGGCCACGTCGAGACGATCGACGATCGCCTCGAGCATCTCTCGCGTTTGCGCGCGCAGCAGGATGAAACTGGCGGCTTCACTGCGTTCATCTGTTGGACCTTCCAACCCGAGAACACCAAGCTTCGCGCGGAACCAGTTGGAAGCAGTGAATACCTCCGCATGCAGGCGCTGAGCCGCATCTTCCTGGACAACGTCGAAAACGTGCAAAGCTCGTGGGTCACGCAAGGGCCGCGTATTGGCCAGGTGGCCCTGCGCTATGGGGCAAATGACTTTGGGAGCGTGATGATGGAAGAGAACGTGGTCTCGAGCGCGGGCACGACGTTCCGGTTGAATTCCGAGATGATCGAGCGGCTGATCCGGGATGCCGGATACGAGCCGCACCGCCGGGATAACTGGTATCGGCTGCTCAGCTAGCGAGCGCGATTTAGCGCCCTCGACGCAAGGCTCTGCGCGTGGAGAGCTAAGCCCCGGCAAAAAGCTTAGGGTCCTGAAACGTTTACCGCCAATGGTCAAAGCGAGGCCGATTCAGCGGACGTCAACGTTTAACAAACAAGAAAGGATCAAACCATGCTTAACTGGGCCATTACCTTCCTCGTGATCGCGCTGATCGCTGCGATTTTCGGATTCGGAATCTTGGCGGGCACGGCCATGGAGATCGCAAGAATCATCTTCTTCGTCTTCATCGTGCTGTTCATCATCTCGTTCTTCACGGGACGCCGGACGCCGAGCGCTTAACGGTTTCCGCCACTTAGAGCGTTTACGACGGGCACTCTTCCTTCGGAGGAGTGCCCGTTTTTTTGAGCGAATGGTACGCTAGAGCAATTTGGCAAAGGAACTCTCCCCATCGAGTTCCAGCCACCAATCCCGCGCCTGCACAGGCATAGCCTGGACAGGGCAAATCCAAAAATCGCATCGCCCGTTTGCGACGACCAGGCGGGGCGAGCGAAATGCGGCAGCTGTAGTGCGCGGGCAGATCCTCTGGAAACTGCGGCAGTTCCACCGTGGCTCGAAAGTAAGCGATTCGTGTCGCTCAATGCCCGCGCTTCGCGCCAGAGACGACGGCTATTTGTCCGAAGGCGGCTCCGGGGTGGAGAGCTCCTTGTAATGGACTTCCATGCAATGGGGGCAGATGCCGTGCGAAAAGTCCGTCCCGGTTTGCTCGTGCAGGTAGGACTCGATCTCTTTCCAGTAGTCCTGGTCGTCGCGGATCTTTTTGCAGAACATGCAAATTGGCAGCAGGCGCTTGAGTTGGTTCACACGGCCGAGCGCTTCCTCCAGGTCCTTGATGCGGCCGGCGAGGTTCCTCTCGAGCTCGATGACCCGCTGGCCGCTGCGCACCCGGGCGATCAGTTCCTGCAGGACGTAAGGTTTGCGGATAAAGTCGTCCGCCCCGGCGGCGAGTGCCTCAGCCACGTCGTCCTTTCCGTCGCGAGCCGTAACAATGATGATGTACGTGTAATGAGGAAGGCCTTGGCGACGCACGGCGCGGCATACGTCGATGCCTGTCATGTCCGGAAGGCCCCAATCGAGCACAGCGATGCAGGGCCCATCGATGGCAGTGAGGTGCTCGACGGCCTGTTCACCGTCTTCCACGGCGGTCACGCGGTAGGCTTTCTTTTCGAGCAGAAGCGATAGCGTTTCACGGGTGGGATCGTGATCTTCCGCGATGAGCACGTGATAAGGCAGGAGCGCATCGGACTGCACCACGGTCATCTTCGGCGCGTTTACCCGGGGCGGAGTCTCGAAGGGGGAACCGGACTTTTCGAGTTGTTGAGGCATAGAAGCTGGCA
>CBHXZU010000206.1:0-9081 GCA_966125105.1 uncultured Prosthecobacter sp. | reverse complement strand
AAGGGAATGCGAACGTCTCCAGCGTGCCCTTGGATGTGGGTGTATATTTGACGGATCCCGCGAGCTTCGCCGCGCAGCGGGAAGCCCGCGCGCGTCAACTGATGACCCTGATCGGGGCCGCCGTTTTCGCTGTGCTCGTTGGATTCTTCGCCGCATGGCGGGCCTTTCGGCGCCAGCAGCAACTCAGCGAAATGAAGACAAACTTTGTCTCGAGCGTGTCGCATGAACTGCGAGCGCCGATCGCGTCCGTCCAATTGATGGCGGAGGAGTTGGTGGAGGGAGAACGTCCGAGCGATGAGAAGCTCGCCAAGTACCATCGCTTCATCGGACAGGAGTGCCGGCGGTTGTCCGGAGTCATCGAAAATGTCCTCGATTTCGCGCGGCGCGAGCAGGGGCGGGAACGGTTCGAGTTTGAGCCGACGGACCTGGACGCGCTCGTCTCGGGGACTGTCCAACTTCTTCATCCGTACGCAGCAGAACGCGGAGTGAAGATTGGAGAAGAGCGCCGCGGCGAGGACCAGATGGTGGAGGACGGACATGCCTTGCAGCGGGTGCTCGTGAACTTGCTGGATAACGCGATCAAGCACTCGCCGAAAGGAAGCACTGTGCAGGTGGGCCTGGAGTTTGAAGAAACGCGGGTGTTGCTGTGGGTGGAGGACGATGGACCGGGAGTTCCGCGGTCGGAACAGGAGCGGATTTTTGAAAAGTTTTACCGGATCGGATCGGAGTTGCGCCGGCAAACGCAGGGCGTGGGCTTGGGGCTTTCGATCGTGAAGCACCTGGCCGAGGTGCATGGGGGTCGCGTGCTGGTGCACAGCACCGCCGGAGAAGGCAGCCGGTTTACCGTGGAACTGCCCCTCCGCGCGCCGTCGTGGCATCCAAACAAGTCAGCCCACTCATCCCAGATCACTCCATGAACTCCACCCGCGCGAATGCCCGCATCCTCATTGTGGAAGATGAAATGCCGATGCGGACGGTGTTGTGCGACACGCTGTCCGGCCAGGGATATCGCGTAATGGTCGCGAACGATGGCGAGTCGGGGCTGGAGCGCGCGCTGGCGGAGAAGCCGGATTTGATCCTGCTCGATGTAATGATGCCGCGCATCGATGGTTTTGCCGTTTGCGCTCAACTGCGGAAGCTGCGGCATGATGTCCCGGTGCTGATGTTGACCGCGAAGGGACGAGTGGAGGATCGGGTGCGCGGGCTGGATGCCGGAGCCGACGATTACCTGGCGAAACCGTTCTCGCGCGAAGAACTGCTGGCACGTGTGCGGGCGCTATTGCGCAGGACGCAGCGGGAAAAGGAGGAGTTGAAGGAATTGGTGATGGGCGACGTGCGGATCGATTTCGTGCATCAACGCGCGTGGAAGAAATCGGCCGAAGTGCATTTGACTGTGAAGGAACTCGGCGCGCTGCATCTGTTGGCCGCCGCCGCGGGAGAGCCGGTTTCGCGAGAGCGATTCCTGGATGTGGTGTGGGGTTATGCGGCGTTTCCGACCACGCGAACGGTCGACAAGCACATGGTCAGCTTGCGCGCCAAGCTGGAGGAAGATCCCGACGAGCCGCGCTGGCTGAAGACGGTCCACGGAGTGGGTTATCGGCTGGAATTGGGGAGTGGGAAGCGACTGCAGCCCTCGCGGCAGATCACGTAGGTCCTATGCGTCCCGTAGGACCTATGCGGCCCATGCCTCTCGTGCTCGCGGTCCCGCTATGGGAAGTTACAAATCGGTCGCAACTAGGAGTGCGAAAACCTGCAGCATGAAACCATGAAGCAAACAATTCTCCATTCAGCAATCGGTGTGGCGGGTGCGGTGATCGTCGGTTTGTCTTCCGCGCAAAATGTCCTCGGACAGACGGTGGCTCCGCCGGCGGCATTGCCCCCGACGAGTCCGGGTCCTGGATTGACGCCCCCAGTGCCAATCCCGGCAACTCCGCCCGCCCCAGCTGCGGTTGTGCCTCCTCCGCCAAAGGTCGCCACTCCGGAGGTCCTCGAAGTGACGCCCGTGCCGGTTCCGTCCAGGTCCGGCGGAAAGACTCGTCCGCCAGGGGTGCCCGGCGGCGGTCTTCCGCCTGGATCCATCCCCGGAACTTCCGGTGAAGCCGCGCCGGCGATCGCCGACCCTGCCGCTGAAGGTCACGAACACGGAGAGCCACCCGGCAGCCCTGCGGCAGGCGGCATGCCCGCAGTGGGAGGCTCAATCAGCGTGGGCAGGCCCGGAACAACTCCTCCCATGGCACGAGTTGGCGGGTTGGGGATGGCGGGAATGCCCGGCGCGGCAAACGCAATGCCTGCGCCACCTTTGGCGCCGGGCTTCGCCGGCGCCGGCGCACCCGGCATGCCCGCAGCGAATCCACCGGTGAACGCATGGGGTGTGCTCAAAGAGTATGCGGCCGGGACGATCGACGTAGGGCGCGCCAATTTGTCGGCGGAGTTGAATCAAGATCCGCAGGCCTCAGCAAGTCGCTACGCCGCCATCGTGGCGAACTTTGACGCGCAGCGGCAGGCCGCGGCGACGGCGATATACGGATTGGGCGAGGCCTATCGAAAGATGGGGCGCGTTGCGGAGGCGCGGGTGCAATACGCGAGGATCCTGCGTGAGTTCGTGGATTTCTCGGAGCTGGCGCGGCAGAGCCAGCGCCAATTGAGCGCGACGCCAGTCTCCGCAGATCTGGAGTTGACCGGAACCTTCGGCGGAAGCGCGGAAACTGTGGAGGAAGAGAAGGTGCTGCTCAAAGAGGAGATGGCGTTGCTGGAGCGGCAGTTGGCACTGATTCAGGATAGAATCCAGGCGGGCATCGTTCCCCAGACGGAGGCCTTGCCATTGCAAAGGGACATCTTGCGCGTGAAGCAACAGCTCCTGCGTCTCCCGCGAGGACAGGGCAAACCCGCAATCTCCACTCCACCCGCGCCGGGAACGGATGGTAGCGGAAATCACGAACCCGCCCGGGTGGGAAGGTAGGCGATGTGATCGCGACGGTGCGACGGACGCGGCGAGAACTAGGAAATCGCCGCTCGAGGCGCGCGCCGTGAGTGATCGACGACCTACCCCAACGCGGCAGAGCCACAACCAAAGCAGGATGGGCCTTCCGCGCGTAAGTGGGGGCATCGCAAAATGAGCAGACCGGGTTACCGGGAACTACCGTCGCTCCTGCGCCAGAATCGATGAACGTCTCTCATTCAAGAGGAGTCCCGGAATAATCCGTCTCGTGCTTGGAGAGTCTTGCGTTACGGGCCGGAGGCCCATGCTCCCCTCGCAAGCGCGCTCCCTGATTGTTCAGACGACCCGCGACGCGTCTTGTTATAGGAGAAGTTGGGTAGTGCAACGAGCGCCGCAATATTGACGCAACCCAGCATCTCGCTTTGAAGCGCGTGATGCTCTTCGACCCCGCTGCCCATGAGCCGCTCGTCGATACGGCTTGGAATCCCGCCGTCGTGGAACGGGCGATTCGGCAAATCGCGCGGGATACGGAAGACGCGATGCGCGCCGGGAATTGGTGGCCTGTTCACCCGAGTGAGTTCGAGACCGGCGATCCCGATACGTTCCACGGCATCTACATCGGTGCGGCCGGAATCATCCTGGCATTGCAACGGCTCGCGGAAGCGGGATTGCACGAGCCGCGGCGCAATCTCGCGCTCCTCGCTCAAGACGCGCGGGAAAGCTATCTGCGGCGTCCGGAGTTTGCTGGCCCGCTGCCCAGCCTCTGGATGGGTGAAGGCGGCATCGCGCTGGTCGCCTGGCTGCTCTCGCCTGATGCCGGGACCGCGGATCGCCTCGCGCAAATCGTCTCGTCCGAATTGCCCGGCGACACGCTCGAGTTGATGTGGGGCAGTCCAGGCTTGATGCACATTGCCGACGTAATGCTCCAGCGCACCGGCGAGCCGCGGTGGGCTACCGCGTGGAAGATGATGGCGGAGCGCCTGCTCCTGCGACGCGGCGAAAACGTTCCCGGCTTCTGGACGCAAAACCTCTACGGCACCAAGAGCGAGATGCTCGGCCCGGTGCACGGATTGACCGGCATCGTCGATGCCCTGGCGCGACACCCGGAACTTATCCCGAGTGAGTCAATGATCGTCGAAACGATCGCCGTGCTATCGCGATCTGCCGTACGCGAGGAGGGCCTCGCAAACTGGGCGCCATCGCTGCAGGAAGGTCTGCGTCATCGCTCGGGAACCATCCGAACCCAGTGGTGCCACGGCGCGCCCGGCATCGTTACCTCGCTCGCCTCCCTGCCGCCAACGGACGAACTCGATGCACTGCTCCTGGCCGGTGGCGAACTCACCTGGATCGCAGGCCCGCTTCGCAAAGGCGCGAACCTGTGCCACGGAACCGCCGGCAACGGATTCGCCTTCCTCAAACTCTTCAAGCGCACCGGTGAAGAAAAATGGCTCGAACGCGCCCGCCGTTTCGCCATGCACAGCATTGCTCAAGTTGCCGCAGCCACCGAGCGCGACGGGCAGGGAAACTACAGCCTCTGGACCGGCGACATCGGCACCGCAGTGTATCTGCAGCAGTGCCTCGCCGGAATCTCCGAAATGCCTGCCCTGGATTCGTGGTAGGGCACCACGCCGACGCGTCGGATAATTGAAGTATCAGACCCGCCTTTTGACGGGTTCCGACAAACGAAGAAACGTCCAGACGAGCCGTTGCGGCCGGCAGAGACGGCGGTGTGAATATGCCTTAGAGATCGTCTAATAAGTCTCGACAGGTGGGAAGAAGAGGGCGCCGCAAGCGTGTTTGCCGCGTCCTTGGCGAAGGATCGCTTCATTCCGCCCGCCATTCGTGTCACCAAACCTCTGGCGCGCTCTTTTTGAAGGGCGCCGATTCGCACAGCCGAATACTTGTGGGTAATTGCAAGATCGGGGCGTTCCTGCGCCGTTGCGCGGCGAATTGCCACTGTCTTGCCACGCAATTCCGGCGTGACGCTGCGATCGAAACTCCATGACGTTCCTGATTTCTAGAAGCGGCTCGACGCTCCGGGCTCGATTCCTTCATGTCAGCCTATGCCGGACACCGAGATTCCACATCCGATTCGAGAATTGCTGGAAGACCTGCATCCGGGCTTTTGGAGGAAGTCTCCTTCGGCGGTAGTGGCAGCCGCGCAATTGATTCTGGACTTGGAAGCCGCGGTTTCGGATGGCGGCCTCGGCTTCACCGTGGCTGTCACGCCGGTGGCGAACGGAAACTTCGTCGCCCTCACTCCTCGCGCAGCCGGCCACCGCGTCTTTGAAGCAGAGGGGCCGACCCTTGCCGTGGCGCTGTTCCAGGCGGTGATCGCCGCGATGAAGGATGAGCAATGCCGATCTTCATTTCCCAACACCATGGACAAGCCGAGGGAAGGGGGTGAGGCAAGTTCCGCCGCCCCAGTCCAGCGGCAGGATAAGCCTTCCGAGCGCGCGAATGCCACAAACCCAGGGTTGCAACTCATCGTGCAGCGGCTCGATTCCAACCAGGAACGCCTGCTCACCGGATGGATGGATGCCGTCCGGAATGACGGCTCCATCCCATCCGCTGACCGGCTTACGCTGGCAAATCTGCGGGACGATTTTCCCGAGATGTTGCGCGAGCTCATTGAGTACTTGAGGCAAGGGGACGTTACCCCCGACAGCGCGGAAACCCGGACGACCGGAATGGCGCACGGATCAGGCCGTTGGAAGCAAGGCTACCGGCTCGATGAAGTGCTGCACGAGCTTGCGAGGGTTCGCGAGATGTTGCTGGAGGAAATCGAGTCATACTCGGAACCCGAAATCACGCCGAAGACTCGTTCGACCGTAAATCTAACCATCCGCCGATTCTTCGATAACATCGCTGCGGTCTCCGCGCGGCAATTCGTCCGTGCCCAGGAAGGCGAACTCGTGCTGCGCTCGAGGCAACTCGAGCAGGCCTACGAGCAAGTCCATGCGGCCACGGAGGAACTGCGCTCGGTTGCCGAATCGCGCCTGAGCCTGCTTCGGGCAGTGAATCATGAATTGCGAAATGCGCTCCAGCCGGTCGCGTATGCCGCGCACGCGCTCAGCATGGAGGCCGATGATCAAAGGCAGAGCGAGATCCGGGTGCGGCTCGAGCACGTGGCCCACCGCCTCGAATCGCTGCTCGATCGCCTAGGATCACTTTCCGCCGTCCTCTCGGGACAATCCCGCGCAAACCTCAGCCCAGTGCGGCTCGATGATATCGTCCATGGGCTGAAGAAGGAATTTGCGGGCCAGATCGAATCCAAGGGATTGCGATTTGAATGCGCCGTCCCGAGCAAAAGCTTCGAGCTCACCTCCGACGTTGGAAAGCTCCACGAAATCGGCGGCATTCTCCTTTCCAACGCGATGAACAATACGCCGTCTGGATACATTCGTCTCGAAGCGCTTGTGTCCGCGGACGAAGATCACTGGACGCTGCGAGTCACAGACAGTGGTGTGGGGATCAATGCGCAGCTCGCGCGCAATCTTTTCCAGGAGTTCCGCTCGCGCGATACCATCACGGGTGAAGGGCTGCACTTGGGGTTGGTCCTGGGCCGATATCTTGCGCGCCTGCTCGGCGGCGACATCACCTTTCAATCGGCTCCGGGGAATGGCAGCTCCTTTGAGCTCAACATGCCTCGCGTTTCGCCGGCCAGTGGCGGATAGAAGCATCGTCGCAAGATCACCTGATTCCGCCGACGAAAGCGGAAGGTGAGCTTTGCCGAGTTAAGCGACCAGTTTCGGAAGCACTTCCGCCGAGAAGTCCGTGATGAACTCCTCTTGGTTCGTTCCGACGTTGTGAAGGAAGATTTCGGAGAAACCGAGTTCCAGGTCCGCCTGCAACCATTCGAGATGCTGCTGCAGACTCGATGAAATCCGGAGGCTTTCGCGCAGGTCCTCCGGGCGCACGAACTTGCCAGCGGCGTCGAATTCCTTCGGCGTTCGCAACTCAGTGAGAAGTTCATTCGCGAACGCGACGCTACGCCATTGTTGGTGAGCGCCTTCCAACGCTGCGGCTTCCG
Organism: uncultured Prosthecobacter sp.; assembly: GCA_966125105.1. Taxonomy (GTDB): domain Bacteria; phylum Verrucomicrobiota; class Verrucomicrobiia; order Chthoniobacterales; family Chthoniobacteraceae; genus SXWH01. The sequence continues at coordinate 2,110 of CBHXZU010000206.1, read as the reverse complement.
TGCGAGCATAGGAGAGCCCCACTTTGAGAAAGACGGGTTTTCCCATCCCTCCTCCCCGATGAAATGCCTCGATCATTTTGCGAGCCTCTTTGACCGGTCGCGAAGTCGTGATCATTCCGTCCGCCCACCCGCCCAGCCATTCGGCAGTTTCTTCCGTGATGGCTCCGCCGACGAGGAGCGGCGATTTCTTCGAGCGAGTGTAGAGGCGGGCTTCTTCCACCGTGACAAGGCCGCGGTGGGTCACGGTTTCACCATTCCACAAAGCCCGAATGACGTCCGCGCATTCCCGGAGGCGAGCATTTCGCAGGTCCTTGGCCGGCCAGCGCTCACCCGTGATTCGCTCGTTCAAAGCTTGGCCGCTGCCGATCGCCAGCCAGAAGCGGCCTTCGTTCATTTCCGCGAGTGTGGCCGCTCCCTGCGCGACGATTGCAGGGTGATAGCGGTAGCCGGGACAGCAGATCATCCGCGCGGGCAGTTTCGTCGCCTGCATCGCTGCGCCCATCCAGGCCCATGAGAATCCCGACTGAGCCTGCGATTCGCTCCACGGATGGAAATGATCGGAGCTGAAAAGCGCCGAAAACCCAGCCGTTTCCGCCTGGCGTGCCAGGCTCAGGAGGAGGCTGGGAGGGAACTGTTCGTGTGAAGCGTGGTATCCGATGAGCGCCATATGGTTTTGCGAACCGCTTGCACCACCTTCGCGGGCTGAGTCGTTTCTGCGCGGGTGGAAATGTAGCGGGCTGACCTCCATTTCGACACCCCGTGGCCGGCAAACGAAAAACGCCACGGGCGGGATGGCTCCTCCGCCTCGTGGCGCTTTGAATTACCGATGACTTTCGGCTGCCCGGCTTAGCTGCCGCTGCCGGATGGCGGCGGAGTCGTGCCGCCGCTGCCGCTTCCGCCGGAATCGTCGCCGGGCGGTGGGCTGCCGACGCTGCTGCGGGACTCCACGCGGCAGGCCAGGTTCCACGCCGCCGCCAGCGCGGGCTTGTCCTTCAAGCGTGCCCGGACCATCGGCCGCAGCTGGCGCACGTACTCCATGCCTTGCTTGGCGGCGATTCGCAGGCCGGCCGTGCCGGAGTTCAGCCGGGTGAGACCGCCGGCGCGGATGCCGGCCCCTCCCTCCACGAGGGCGATCTTCGCTTCGAGATCGTCCACAAACGTCGCAGCCATGCCGCGGGCGGTGAATAGCGCCTTGGCCGATTCCGCCGCTTCCGCGAAAGCTTCCGCAGATGCCACCATCGATGCGTAGCTGCGCCGTTCCGGCATGCGGAAACGTTCGCTGATGCCCGGATCCGCGCCGGACAGTTCGATGGAGCGCGCCATTTCGGTGATCGCCACCATGTCCTTGCGCAAGAGGTGGACCGCGCCGACGCGTTCGAACACGCCTTCGTGAAAGGCGCGTTTGCCGCCTTCCTGGCCCATGGCCCAGCTCTTCAGTTGATTCCAAGCCGTGGTGACGCCGGCAAAGAGCGGTGTTTCTGCAGGAGTGAGCGGCAGCAACTCGGGGTCGAGGCTGATGTAGTGCACGCGTCCGATGCAGTTGTAGTGGACCTTGATACGATTTTCCATGTGTCTCCTTTCAGGTTTTTGGTTCACGCGGGCGGGACTCGCCTGGTTCCCACGGACCGACCGGGCACACGCCGATCTATCAAGCCCGCGGAACAGACATCCTCCCGCCTGCAGCGAGTCCCCATTTCCGCGGCCCGTTCCACACGCGTGGAAGCAGGTCCCAGAAACGAATCTGGCTGCCGTGATGTTGTTTCCTGCCCGGACCGGGTGATCGGCGGCGCGCACTCAATGGCGGGCTCGAGGATCGAGGTTAATTTCGGCCCCGCAGCAGGTCATTCATCACGTCGCAAATCCTGCCACACGCCGCGTCCACCCAGCGGTCGCCCCAAAAAGAAAGTTTCCCCTCTGGCGGCCTCAGGAAAGGTTTGTGGGGATTAAATAAGATTTCTCTGTACGGGGGAGGACTGGAGAGGCGGGGGAGACAGGATTTACAGGATTTGAGGATTACAGGATTAACTTTGCGGGAATTGAAAGGCGGCAGTGGGTCCGAATGATTGAACGTCGAGACGTATTCTAGGAGGGGCGAACACCAGGACGCCCG
>CBHXZU010000205.1:0-9091 GCA_966125105.1 uncultured Prosthecobacter sp. | reverse complement strand
GGAATGAAATCTGCACAAGCGCGCGGAATGTTATCGCCTGGTTTGTTCGTTCTCGTCGCAATTGCACTCCTCGGCAGCCTCTGGTGGGCTGTCCGGGATGAAGGCGGAAATGCCAACTGATTATTATGCCTGAGGGGGAGGACATCCGCTGGCTCCAGACGGCAGTCAACGAGCTCAATAACCTTCTCCAGGTCGCAGACGAGTCCGCGCACTTGCTGGAGCCTCTGTGCGGCGACCAGCCGGACGCGACGAAGTACTTCGAGTTTCTCCAGATCAGCCTGGATCGGGCGAGCAAGGTGGTTACCCAGCTCACGGCGCATATGGAGGGTCGCGCACCCGAGCAGGCGCAGCCGCAAACTCCGCCTCCGGTCGTGCTGGCGAGGGACGGGATCGAGATCAACAACCCGACGGGCGCCCGGGAGTTGATCATGCTCATCGACGATGAGCCGATGGTGAACATGCTGGCGACGGAGATGCTGACTTACGCCGGTTACCGCGTGGTCAATGCTCTGGAACCATTTCGCGCGCTGGATATCTTCCGCAAAATCGGCGACCAGATCGACTTGGTGATCCTCGACTTCACCCTGCCGATCATGGACGGCGCAGAGGTTTTCGATGAGCTACTCCAGATCCGCCGCGATGTGGCGGTGATGTTGAGCAGCGGTTACGCAGAACAGGCCGTAATCCGGGCCATGCTCGCGAAGGGTCTCCGCGGTTTCCTGCCAAAGCCGTATACGGAGGAGAAACTCCTGGCGCAGGTGCGATCCACCCTGGATACCCTGCGCACCGCGCGCACGGGCGAACGGCGGGTTTTGTAGACCCAGGTTCGAGCGTCTTCGGCCAGATCTTTAGCGGGTCAGAACGATCGGTGTTATCGCCGTCGTGGGATGCGCCTGAGCTAGAGCATTGCCAGCGGAACTCCGAACTGTGCAAGTGCGCCTACCGTCACAGCGAGGTTTCGCCACTTCAGGCAATCATGAACGTGAGAAACGTATCTTGGAGGGGCGAACACTAGGACGCCCTCTGCGCGAAGCGCAGCCCTTGATTTGACCACCGGCAAATGGGTCCGAGCGCTCGTGGGCAACCCCTTCGAAGTTGTGGGCGTCCTGATGTTCGCCCCTCCAAGAACGCCTCCCGACTTCCGGCCCATTCTTGCCGAGAAAACCTCGCCTCAGTGCGCTGCGCCTCACCCATTTTTGCTCCGAAAATGGACCGAACGCACTGCGCTGAATGCGCGCGCAGACCTAAAACGAGCGAGGCGCACGGTGCTTCATCCGCAAACGGACCAAAAATGCTCGAGGCGCAGTGATCCCCATCCGTATTCGAACCAAAAATGGATCGAGCGCAGTGAGCTCGGCAGATTTTCAGAGCGAAAACGGGCAGCGCGCAGTGCGCCCAACACACTTTCAGAGCGAAAATGAATGAAGCGCAGCGCGCTCGATGCGTTTCCGGAGCAGAAGTGGGCGCGACGCACTGCGCTCAGCCAATTTTTTGACCAAAAATGGATGAAGCACAGTCGCAGGATGTTGCTGCCGAGACAGATGCGCACTCAGCCTGCACGTCGCCATCGGGGTATCGAGGAACGTTAATCAGGGATCAATCATCCCGCGCACGCGGTAGAAACGCTTCGTCTGGGTGTCCGGTGGGGACCCGGTGAATGTTCCATCGTCCGTCCAAACCACGTTGGACCCATTCCCGATAAAGGACCTCGCGATACTCCAAACTCCTCCCAAAGCATTGACGTATTCGACAATGTATTGTCGGCCGGTGCGGGTCGGGAACGTGATCGTGCGGGTCTGCGGAGTGGTTTGCGAAACGGTCACCTTGATGAGGAATCCATCGCTCGGATCGTTCGGGTTGCCGCCGAATACATACTCCTGAAGGTTCGTCATGCCGTCGCCGTCTCGGTCACCCGCTCCGCCATTGGCTCCGGCATTGGACGCGATGTCCAAGCCATGGGTGAGTTCCCAGCCATCGGGCAGGTTATCGCCGTCGCCATCGAGGGTGATCGCCGTGCCCGCTTCCATGCGCAGCGTGATGCCCGCGGCGCTGAATTGGAGGAACTCCGCCTGCTGCGTCTGCGCCAGGTTGCGCATGTTGATCGTGTCGAACACCGCTCCGCCGTCCCGGTCGACGGCATTGGGGATCCACGAGGAGTTCGTAGTCTCCAAGATGAGCGATGCGCGCACAACCGCCCCGGGAGCGCGGTTCAGCGTATGGAATCCACCATCGCCGCCGTTGTACTGCTGCTGAGCCGGAGGCAGGACGAGGTTCTTTTGCCCATTGAGCAGCAAGTCCTGCAGGTTCGGAGAAAGACCGCACCGCACGAAGAGTTGGCCGGTCGACGTCCCGTAAGCCACGCGCACGTCGTGCGGGGCGAATGCATTAAGGGACGCTTCTTTGAAGAATGGCGCGCCCGGCGGGGTCAGGCGCCAGCCAACACCGGACGGCGCTGGCGTGACCGTATATACGCTGTTCACGTATTCGTTCGTTCCGGTGTTCGGCGTCGGTTTGTAGAATTGATCGCGGAATGCGCTGACACGGTAGGCGTCCACTGCCGCGCCAACGGTGTTGTTCAGCCCTTCGAACTCTGTATCGCTGCCTGCATAGCCAAGGAAGTTGCCCACGCATTGGTGGACCTGGTGCGAAACGAGATCGCGCACCCATGCGCCCGTCATCCGTCCGCCGATCCGCTCGAACATCACGAAGACGCGGTCATTGAAGAGCAGGTATTCGTCTTCGCCATCGAGATCCACGTCGCTCTGCTCCTTCTGCGGACTGTTGACGTAGGCGCCTGCCTCGGCCTGCGCATACCAGGTCGCCACGCGTTGATAGATCGCCGCATTGCGGAACTGCGACTGCGCGATTTTTGAAAACGGCGCGAGGGACTGCGAAGTCGTGTCGGGATTGATGTAAGCGCCGGTGCTGAACTTCGAAAGATCGTTGTTCGACTGATTGTGGAATGCCGTTTCAAACACGCTGGCAAAGGCCGTTCCGCGGGCGAGCTTGCCGATGGGGCCGGTTGCGCTTAGCGGGCTCACGAGGTTCCAAGTTTCCGAGGATATGCCGTCGACTCCGATCGTGCCGAACTTGCGCGCCGCGGAGAGCTGCACGCCCGGGCGAATCTCGAATCGCTTGTCGCGCAGGCCTTCCTCGCGGTTCAACTGCCCGTTGTACCAATTGTCGTAATTTTCCTGCGTGGCGTGATCCAGGAAGTCGTGCTGCACCTTTGCGAGCGGGAGACCGACGCCCCGGTCGACCGTTCCCCAGGCATTGCCAGTGCCGTCGGGCGGGACATTCAAATCGATCTGATCGCCGGCGATCTGCTGCGGCGTGACGACGCGCGTCCACGGCCGGCTCGCCAACCAGCGCATCGTGGCGTCGTAAGCGTCGGCATTCGCCTTGTTCGTAAACTCCTCCCAGTTGGCAAGAATCACGACGACTTGATCCTGCGTGCTGCTGCGGGCTTTCCGGAGCAGGAGCCGTCGCAGGGAGTTCGCCGCGCCGCCGTCGTCCGAGCTAAACAGGATGCCGCTGAGGTTATCGTTGATGACGAAACATTTCACGCCATTGACGCTGTTAACGCGGTAAGCCGCGTCGCTCAGGGACGTCTCGCGTCCAAACCATTTGAAGAGATGGCGCTGCTGATCAATGAACGTGTAGCCAAATCCCAGCGCGCTGATCTTCGGGAAGAGATCGCCGTCGGCGACACGTTCGGGATTCCAAAACACGCTTTCGGAAACACCCGGTCCGTAGAAATGCGTGAGATACTCGCGAGCCAGCGTGACGTTCGCGGAGTTAAACGCGCTCGGAAAGTAGTCGACGATGTGATCGCTGAAGGTCGACCCCAGAAACTGCGCCGTGCCGTTCGTCGCCATCGAGTCGAGGCGCGCATTGAGCGCGGGACCGTCACGGTATTGGCGCGTCGATGCCGGATCCACAGCTGCCCACTGAATTGCCGAGGCGAGTGTCGGCGTGACGTGCATTGTGAGCGGCACGCCATACGCCTCGTGTACGTCGAGGGGACGGTAATACCCGGCGCCTTGGGCAGTATTGATGAGACTTTGAATGACGTTGCCGGGCTGGATGTGCTGATTCCCATGAACGAGCGTGACGAGCTTTGCGCTGCGCCCGCGATCATTCGAGGCATTGCGTCCAAAGTAGCTCTGCAACTTGCTGCCACTGCCCTTTAGACCCGCCTGGTCTCCGTAGTAGTCGCTCGCGAGGTAGTCGTCGTAGATCGTGTCGCGAATGTCCCCGCGGCCGCCGATGTCCCCTGCTCCGACCGGACTGTTTTGCGTTCCGTCCTTCGTGGTAAAAACCTGATAGATCAGGTCGCCTGCATTCAGGCCATTCCACCCGGCATCGCGCAGCGCCTTGCGGCTGATTGAAAACTCCACGGCGTCGAGATCGCTGCGGAAGTAAGCCTTCTTGAATCCATCGGCCGTCGTCTGGTCACGCGCGACGACTCCCGTCAGCGTCTGTCCCAATCCTGTGGTGTTCTGGGCCGGGTTTGTATCCACATACACGCGCCCATTGTTTCCCGAATAACAAGCCACGACCGCCTGCCAACCCATCGTGGAATACGTGTCGACTTCATCGGGCAGATTCCGCTCGCCGAATCCGGGATTTCCCACATTCACGACGACGTAGATGTCGAGGCGTCCATCCTCGGCGTTGGCCTTCAAGTCCGCGAGATCGACGCGGAAGTAAAAGTTCCCGTCCCCACCAGCCGCCACGTCACCGCCGTCGTGCGCGTAAAACGCAACGAGATCGCGAGAGGAATCAAATGCGTCATTGGCATGGTAGACGTCCGAACCGCCATTGTTCGTGCCGTCGCCATCCTGCTCGTCGAGCACGATCAGGTCGTCGGCTTTCCAATCCGTGAACTCTCGCAGGTTTGTCACTCCACCGGCGATCACCGGCGCCTGTGGTCCGATCACGATTGAGTTAGGCGGTGGCGGAACTCCCGTGTCGGGCTGACGCGGATCCGTTCCATTCACATACTCCTGGTAATTGTTAATGCTGTCGCCGTCGGGGTCGCCCGCCGGGCCATTCGCAGCCAGCGCGGCCTTCCCTGTGCGCAGGCTCGTGCCAACGCCCCCGTCCAGCGGATCGAGGCCATTCTGAACCTCCCACCCATCCGGCATTCCATCTCCATCCGTGTCGCCATCTCGCGGATCAGTCTCGGTCCAGACTACGCCTACTTGATGCCCCGAAACCGGATGCGTCTTTGGAAACTGCGCCGGGATCTTCGCTTTGCTCGGCCGTAGCGATTTGTAAGCACCGAGAGCATATGTGATGTCGGTATACTTGCCGAGGCCGAGCGACCCGGAGTCGTCGAACGCACCGAGGACGGTGAAGTTTCCGGACCCATCCGTGCTCTGCAGATCGACTAGCCGCATGGAGACGCGCGAGTTGCCGTCGGCGTCCTCGCTGCCATCGCGAATTCCGTCGCCGTCCGTGTCGCTCGTGTTCGGATCGGTTTCGAAGATCAACGAGCCCGCGGGCAACTTCGCCCGGTCCAACCGCGACGTGCCTCGCACCGTGGGCGGGTGCGGATAGATCGTCGCGATATCGCCGCCCGTATTCAAAGTGCCCACTTCGATCCGCCCGTTGCGATTCGCGTCTTCGACCCCGTCCTTTAGCCCATCGTCATCCGAATCTGCACGGTTCGGATTCGTCATCGTCCCGGCGATGAGATCCGTGCGAGCACGATTGAAGTCGTAACTCCACGGCTCAAACAACTCGTAACCGACGGGTCTCGTCGCACTGCCGGTCACATTGAAGCGCGGAGCATCCGTGTCGCCGATGAAGTTGGGAATACCGTCGCCATTGGTATCGGTCGCCGCATTCGTGCCCGGATCGCTCGCCGTCTCCCAGCCGACTTCCAGCCCATCCGGCAAACCATCGCCATCGCTGTCCACGAGCCGCGGATTCGTTGTGCCGTAAGCGAAGCTCACGTGCACCTGCGCATTCGTCCACGCATTGGGATCCCCGCCGGGCAGCGCCGTGATCGTCGTCTCCCCCGCATCCGAGAGACCGTCGTCGTCGTCGTCCGTGTCGGCCGGATTATCCGCCACCAACTGGCGCAGGATGACCGTGACGTTGCGCGTATCCCGCGCTTCGATCGTCCCCGCGTTGCCGTCCGTATCCACCTGTGCTTCGAAGGTGAAATCCCCCGCCGTCATGTTTGACCATCGGAATCGCCAGAACTTGTGATCGCCCTCGATCCGCGGGTTCGGAGTTCCATCGCTGATCAGCGTCGCCGCTCCAGTCCCGCTCGTGAAGACGATCGCCACGTTTTGCGCGACGGCGTCGGTATCGACTTCGATCGTGAATTGGCGTTGCTCCGGCGTGGGCGCCGGAACGTCTGGCAACACAATCTCGTAGCGCTTCCCATCGCTGTCGAACTCCGGCGGATTGATGATGCTGACGAACGGCCCCGGGGCGACCGGAAACGCCTTGACCAGCCGAGTCGCCACCAGCGACGAGTTCCCCGGACGCGTCATGGTGACTTCCACGTAGTGAAGGAAATCGGGGTTGCCATTGTAAAGATTCGGCAGAGCGAACTGGAAGTCGTGGTACCCGGCAGCCGAGTTGTAGATGATGGGCAACGTTTGGGCGGGCAAAGCGACTGCGCCAGCGGCCTCTCCGCTCAGCGTGCTCGCCACTTTCACCGTGAACCGCGCGCGCAGATCCGCCTCGGACAATCCATCCCCGAGGGTATTCGTGAACCGCACCTTCATCACGTAGCCCTCGCCGACGACCTGGCCGTCCTGCTGCGGGAAAGCGACGAACATGCGCAGGTTTGGCCCCGCGGTATTCACAGTGCGCGTCAGTTCAGTCACGTGCGCTGCCGCCGGCGTGAGCGTCATGTTGCGGGTCGAAGAAAGCTCGAACAACCGCACTTTGATCACGGCATTCCCCGATGACGGGATGTTGCGGTAGGTGAACCGCCATTCCTTTGGGAACGCGCTATTCACCGTGAGCGAAGGCGTCACTTCGCTCGCTCGCTCCCACGCTGCGCCGAGGCTCGCATCGAAGACCCCGTTGCCATTGATATCGACGAACGCCTCATTCGCGTCCCGCGTTCCATCTCCATCCGAGTCCGTGAACGGTTCCGGCCCGCTGCCATTCCCATTTTGCGCGCCGGTCGCGCTGTCGTCGTTCGTCGCGTCGCCGTCAGCGATTTGATACCACACTTCAGTGACATCACGATTCGTGCGCACGACCGCTCCGTAGCTGGCGCCGCCGAGCGTGTCGCCTTGATTGGGAAACTTGATCTCACCCTGCGGCGTCTCGATGTCGTAGTAGAAGGTCTGCGCCCACGTGTTGTAGATGCTCGCCTTTCCACCGCGGTTCAGAAACGCGCGCGAGCGCAGGACGTGGAACCCTTCCGCCAGGCCGGTCCGCTCCTCGGCGTAGTCGTTATGCACGCGATACTTCGCGGTCGTGGCATTGAAGCTCGGAATCTGGAAGACGGTCTCGCCCTTCCGCTTCACGTTCACGGCCGTTGGGCCATTCGGGAAAACCGATCCGCCGCTATTGAGCCACGCGCCGACTTTGTATCGAACGACGGTGCCCGCGGGTTGCCCTGGGATGGTTCCGACCCACCAGTCGGTGACATTCGCGCCGTCGGGATTCCCGTGCGTGTCGAAGTTCATCGTCACCATCTGCGTCGTGCCCTGCGCGCTGCCGCCGCTGCCCTCCGGAGCGCTGCCATCGGTCGTGTAATACAGGCGCATGCGGTCGACTTCGAATTGGTAGCCCGACTTCACCCGCACCGTGATCGGGCTGCCCGCGGCCGTCGCCGGTTGCGGGGAAAACTGCGCGCCACCGATGTCCCGGTTCGCCGCCGGATCGTGATACACGTAGGTAGCGGTGTTCGTCGCGCTGTTGGTCCCGTTGCCGTCGTTGCGCGTGAAACCGGCGGTCCCCACGACAAAGCGCCACGTTTCCGCTCCGGCCGAGCCGATCACATTCCGCGCCGTGTCCGTGGCCGCGAACTTCTCCACGGCGCGGCGAACGAACTGCATTTGCTCGTAACCGAGGAAGACATCGGTCGCGATCGCCGGAGCATTGTCCCGCTTGTCTCCGGAGGTCGGCCCGAGCGGGATCTGCGAGTTGATATCCACGCCGCCATCCAGCGACATGAGGATGTTCTCTGCCGATGCGTCCGCCCGGGCGATGAAGCTCAGGTTGGTCCCATCGGTGACTCGCGGAATATTGATCGTGTATTTGTAGTCGGTGGAGTTCGCGTCCGGCAGTCCGTAGGGATTGAAGCCGGGATCGCCATTGCGCCCGTCCTTCCGCTCCACCGCCATCGTTCCCACGGTGACTCCATTCTGTCGGATCGTGATCGGGGCCGTTGCCGAACCTGAGATCTGCGGCTGCTCTGGCGAGCGCCACGAGAAGGCAAAGTATCCGCCGGGCGGAACGACCACGCTGCCGAGGTTCGACGCGAACGTGTAAAAGCCACCGTTATAGGTGGAGTAGTTGAAAAGATACGCGTCATTCCCAGTGCCGCCTTGCGCGGGGAATGACGTTCCGAGCGATCGACCCTGCCCAGAGGCAAAGTTGTCGTTCATCATGAAGAGCATCGTCACGCCGTCGGCGTCGCTCATCCCGCCGTTCTCGCGTTTGTCGATCCGCTCGTAGGCGACGAAGTCCGCGTCGCTCCATCTGCCTAGCTGGGAGCCGCGCGCGAAGTGATTGTGCAGGTAGACGACGTTCGGAATGCGCCCATCGCCCCACTGGCCGAGAAACGCCGTATTGGCGTGCCTCGGAAATGCGCCGCCGCTTCCCTCGAGCACGCCGGCCTTGTTGTTCCCATCCGTGTAAATCAGCGGCAGCCCCGCGCGTGTGAAGTAGTAGGCGTGCTGCAATTCGCGCCGCGACGCGTAGTCACTGTCGTGCGATTGTGCATGCGTCACGCCGAGGCCCGGCGCGAAGCCCCCCGCGCCGGGCTGATCATATCCGTTCAGTCCATTGCTGGGATTGCCGAGCTTGTCGTTCAGCTGATTGCGGAGCGGGTTGTCCACCAGGCGCATGCCCGCATCGAAGTATCCGCCAAATCCCGGCGGCTCGC
>CBHXZU010000204.1:0-9093 GCA_966125105.1 uncultured Prosthecobacter sp. | reverse complement strand
AGGTAATCGAGCGTGAAGGGGCGCGCGGTGTGGCGGGCGATCTGCACGCGCTGCCACGGGGTGAGATTGGAGTAAACGGAGCGCTTTGTTTCCTCGATCTTGGCCTCCATGCGGCGCACCTCGGGATCCAGGTTCACGTTGTGTTCCCGGCCGTGTCGGCGGAGATCTTCTAGCTTTTGTTCGAGTTCAACGATCGGCTTCTCGAAGTCCAGCGGCTGCAATTTCATCGGTCAGTCCAGCGTTACGGGTGTCCCGCGCGGAAGCAAGATCGCGATTTCACTCATATGCGCCGGCGAGAGACCGATGCCGCCACCGGTGGGCTTGTGCACATTTGCCGCGGGGTCCTCCGGTTGCGTGTAGAGGGAGTGCCCAGGAATGCTGGTCACGAGGATGTGGTTGCCCTCGAAGTAGCTCTTGTCGGTGGGCTTCACCGGATGTCCATCCACGAAGGATACCTTGTCGTTCACCTTGCCGTTCGTTTTTGGCAAAAATACCGGCGGTTTCTTGTGCATCCCGGGCCAGGTCACAGCCGGATATTGGCGGAAGAACTTCGTGCCGTTGTAAAGCACCACGAGCCGCGTCTTTTGCTGCAGCACGATGCGGAAGTCGTTCAGCGGCGCGAGCACCCGCTGCCCGATCTGCAGAGTCTCGTTCTCCATCTTGTTCAGGTGAAGGATCAGCTCCACTGGGATCTTCCGGCGCGACGAGATGCGGCTCAAAGAATCGCCGGCAGCCACCGTGTAGGTGTTCGTGTCGTCCGGCGTCATGGAGAAGTAAGACGCGCTGTTGATCTCGCCGATCGCGTTCAGCGCTTCCTCGCGCTTCTTCGACTCCGGGAACTCCTTCAGGAAACGCTCGAACGCGGTGCGCGCCTCAGCGAGCGATCCCTTGTTCTTGATCTCCATGCATTTCTCAAACTCGGCAAAGCTCGGGTCCGGTGGCGGGAGGGGTGGGGGAAGTTTCTTGTCCGCCAGGAGCTTTTGCTCCGGTTTCACGTAAAGCTCCTGCACCGCATAATAGCCGCCGGCTGCGAGGGCTGCGGCGAGGATCAGAAGAAACAGGAGACGGATGAGCACGGATGAATGAACGGATCGATTGGCGCTTTTCTTGCAAAACCTCTGCCAGCAAGCGGCATTAGCGCGAACGCCGCGCGCATTGGTCTAGGGGGCTTGTTGAAACACCACGCATGCACAAAAAAGGGCGAGTCGGGCTTTCGAAGCAGGAACCCGGAAACCCAGGAGCAATCCAGCATTCGAAGGGGATCGCATTCTTTCCTGGTTTCATGGCTTCCTGCTACAATTCGAATTTTTTCAACGGACTCCTAGAGCAAACCGCGCCGCCGCCATTCATCCATGTTCCCCGGGGCGGAGCGCTGGATCATGTCGGTGGCAAATTTGAGCAGACAAACTTCCCAGCCCTCATCCACACCCTGGATTACAGCGCTAAGTGGATCCTCGGATCGATCCACCCGCTCGCGCAGCCGGTTCACGACTTCCTCCATCGGGCTGTGCACGACCTCCTGCTGGAGATCGGTTTTGCGAAACTGAAATCCATACTTCAACACGGCAAAATCCGGCGCGTGCTCGCGCAGCCAATCGATGAACTCGCCGGCCTTTTCGCCGAACCCCTCATCGAGCATTTGATGATAATGCGCAGGCGTAATGATCGACGGCCGCTCGGCATGGAGACGTCCGTCGCGCACCCGCACCTGGTTCGCCGCATCCATCAATTCTGTGACGAGATAGAAGCGAAAGACGGTGGATCCGAACGTCTCAATCCGATTCTGCGGCGCCACGATCACCTGCGTATTCTCGATCGCGTACTGGATGCTGTCCTCGTTGAGCATTTTGAAGCCGCGGGACCCTAGTCCACGGCGCAATTCACGCAACTCATGTTTTCAAGCTTGGCTCGCAACCCGCGACCGGCAAGTTGCTTCGATGCGTCTCCTCTGCCTGCTCTTCGCCCTCACGTTGTCCCTTTCCGCCGCCGAGATTCACACCATTGCTGGAACTGGCGTGAAGGGATTCTCCGGCGACGGCGGCCCGGCAGAGAAAGCCCAGCTCAACAACCCCTTCGGCGTCGCCCGCGGACCGGACGGCGCGCTTTACATCTGCGACACCGACAATCACCGCATTCGCAAGATCGCGCCGGATGGAAAGATCAGCACGGTCGCTGGAACGGGCGAGCGCGGATGGAGTGGCGACGGCGGGCCCGCCCTGCAGGCTAAATTGAACGAACCCTATGAGGTGTGCTTTGACGCGACGGGGAATGTATTTTGGGTCGAGCGCATGAGCCACACGGCCCGGAAACTCGACGTCAAAACCGGGGTGATCACCACGGTGGCAGGCTCGGGCGCCATGGGCTTCGACGGAGATGGCGGTCCGGCCACCGCCGCGAAGTTAAACCAGCCGCACAGCCTTGGCTTCGACGCCGCGGGCGCCCTGTATATCTGCGACATTCTGAATCACCGAATCCGCAAGGTGGACATGAAGACTCGCTTGATCAGCACCGTGGCGGGCACGGGTGAAAAGAAGACTGCCCCCGATGGCAGCAAGTTCACCGGTGCGCCGCTCTTTGGGCCCCGCGCATTTGGCTTCGATAAGCAGGGCAACATGTGGCTGGCCCTGCGTGAGGGCAACGCGCTCTATCGGCTCGATCGGGAGGGCGGCACGCTCCACCATGTCGCCGGCTCCGGGGGAAAGCCGGGCTTCTCGGGCAATGGTGGCCCCGCGAAGGCAGCCGTGCTGGGCGGGCCGAAAGGCGTGAGCATCGATGCGTCCGGCCGCGTTTACCTCGCAGATACCGAGAGCCATTCCATCCGCTACTACGATCCGGTAAAACAGACCATCGAGGTTCTTGCCGGCACCGGCCAAAAGGGCGACGGCCCCGAAGGCGATCCGCTGCAGTGCAAGCTCTCGCGCCCGCACGGTGTCCATGTCGATACCGACGGCAGCATCCTCATCGGCGATTCCGAGGCGCACCGCGTGCTGCGCGTGAAGTAACCGACGGCACTTGCCACACCCGGAGCGCCACGCTACGCACCGCCGCACATGTTTTTCCTGACGCCGAAGTATCTCAAGAAAGGCCGGCTCTACATCAAGGAAGCTGAGAAGCGCCTCGCCTACCACCGCGACCGGTGGAGCGACGTGACGATTGCCGACTTCGAGCGAGCGACGCAGAAGCTGCGTGACGGCGTGAAGGCACGGGATGAAAAGGCGGTCGAGGACGCGGAGAACGAGCTCGAGACGCTCTGTGGTCAGTATTGCCCGCGGACGTCCGATTCCTGGATCGGGGAAAACGTGGAGGTCTTCCTCGTCGCCATCATTGTCGCCCTCGGCATCCGCACGTATTTCCTGCAGCCGTTCACCATTCCCACGGCGTCGATGCAGCCGACGCTCTTCGGCATCACCGGGCAGGCGACCGAGCAGGCGCCGCCAAACATCATCAAGCGAGTCCTCGACTTCGCCTGGTACGGCCGCACCTGGCACTACGAAGTAGCCGAGGCCGATGGGGAGCGCATCATCCGCATGGACGAGCGCAAGCGCGGTGGGCTGCGAAACATCTTCACCTACACGTGCGTGGTGACCGAAGACCCGACCGGCCAGCGTCGCGAGTATTGGGTCAACGAGAACCTCCGCACCGTCGCCGAGACGTTCCGGCTCGGCTTTGGCCGCACCTTCAGGAAGGGCGAACCCATCGCGCAAGGTTTCACCGATACTGGCGACCACGTTTTCGTCGACAAGATCAGCTACCACTTCCGCAAGCCAAAGCGCGGGGAAGTCTTCGTCTTCGACACCCGCTCACTCGGCACGATCGAGCGGCGCAACAATCCGAACTCGAACACGCAGTATTACATCAAGCGCCTCGCAGGAGTTCCCGGCGACGAACTCCGCATCGCGCCTCCGCAACTCTTCATCAACGGAGAGCTTCCCACCGAGTTCGGTTATCAACGCGTGATGGCTGGAACTTTCAACCAGCCGAAGGATGGCTACCGCGGCGACTCAAACCGCAGCCAATCCCCAGACGGTCCACCGTTTCCGCGTCTCGGTTCGCCGACCGATACCTTTGCGCTTCGCGATGAATACGCCCGGCACTATTGGGCGCAGGGCGACAACAGCTACCAAAGCTCCGACAGCCGCGACTGGGGTCCAGTTCCGCCGACGAATCTCATGGGCACCGGCGTCTTCGTCTATTGGCCCTTCTCCCGCCATTCCGAAGGAGGGCGGTGGGGGATCATCAAGTAGTCTCCGCCTGCCCGCCCCTGCAGCCAATCAGATACAGGGCCGGTAAACCTGTATGCCGGCGCGGCAAATGATACCTCCGCGCTTTCCGCCGCTGTGGCGCCGGTCTATGACCGTCGCGCGCGTCCCGGTGCGTTTTAGTCCAGCGATTGCCCTTACGCAGGCTTCTCGACCTCAACTGCCGGAGGAGCGAAGACTGTGAAAGCCACCGCCGTTTCGGCTGTGTCGTTGTATAAGCGGTGTATCTTTCCCGCGGGAATGATGAGGCTTTCGCCAGGGCGCAGGATTTCAGACTCGCCATCGACCTCCGCCACAAGTTCGCCTTCGAGCACGATGACTGTCTGGTCGCTCTCCGGATGCGATTCCAGATCAGCAGAGGAGGCATCGCCGGGCCGGATCGTCATCGTAGCAGTCTGCGAGCGGGAGGTGGTTTCGAGGAGGTGGAGCTCCTCATTGGATTCATGGATCTTGCCGACATTCATAAGCTTCGAGGTTTTTTCACGCGCGACTCAGCCGTTATTGGGATCGCGCCAAAGGGAGCCTTCGGCTGTTCATCCCGTCGTGCCGAAATGTCGTCCAGGCAGCAACGGCGGGCTATGATCGTCGCCGATCTTTGGTGAAGGCTGATCCAAGGCGCGCGATACGCCCAAACGTTGGGCGAGTGCACCCCGACTCGGACATTGCGCCACCACGCCGCCCTTGCTTCGCTCAAGCCGTGTTCCGAGCCATCTTCTCCCTCTTTCTCATCTGCGTCACTGCTTCGGCTGCCGACGAATACGAAGTCCGCATGACCCGCCCGAGCAAAGTCGGCCAACGGATACTTATCACCGGAAGCTATCAAGGAAGCGACTCCCTGGAAGCGAAGGCCAATGGAAATGCCGTCCGGAACGACGAGAACTCGATGGAAATCGTTTTCGAATCGGAGCAGGAGGCAATGGAAGTCACCCGAGCCGGCAAAACCAGTCGGGTCCGCGTGAAGCTCGTTAAGCTCAATGGCAAGTACAACGGAGCGCCCATTTCCGAATTGAAAGCGGGCGACGTCATCGAATCCGGGCCCGCCGGGGCGCGGGATAAGTTCACGGTGAATGGCGAGCCCGCCACGCAGCAGCAGGATAAAATCGCCCGCAACATCATTTCGACGAGCCGGGAAGGCGTCGCGACGGACGACGAAGTATTCGGGCCTGGCCGCAAAATAAAGGTAGGGGACGAATGGCCGATCAACCCTGAAGCCGCCGCGAAGCAAGGCGCCATAGAAGGGATTCCCGGCTTCAAACCAGAAGACCTGAAGGGAACGGTGAAGTTCACCGAGATCACGCAGATCGGAGGAAAGCCCCACATGCACCTGCGCGCAGCCATCGACATGACAGGCAGCGGCATGGCTGTGCCGACTGCTCCTCCGGGCGTGAAGGTGGACCAAATGGTCGCCTCCTTTCAGATGGACGGCGATTTTCCGATCGAAGCCACGGAACTCGTTCCGGCCATGGAGATGAAAATGGCGATGCGCATGGACGCGAGTGGTGACCTCGAGCGCACCGGGCAGAAAGTCCGCCTCTCGGTAAGCGGCAAGTTCATGAAGCAGCGCAAAGCGCGGGCGAAGTTGTTGCCGTGACCGCGCACTGCGAAGTCGCCTGTAAGGACTGCACAAAAGGGGAGCATGCACGTCGGCGGAGTCCGTCCCACGGCGGCTGCGCGATGTTCTCACTTGCGCCGGCGGGCCGGCGAGGCTGAATGGCGTACTTCTCGCCATGAACCGTCTCCTCCAGTTCCTAGCCTTCGCCGTCATCGCGTGTCTTCAAGCCCGAGCCGCGGAGGAACCGCTTCGCCGCTATCTGTATGCCGCCACGCCGGACGGCGCCCAGATGGAGACGGGCTCAGGCATGGGGATTCTCGTGTTCGACATCGATGACCACTTCAAATTCGTCCGCCGCATCGAAGGCCTGAATCTCAAGGGCGGCGCGCGGGGGCTGACCGGATCCACCGAGGCGCGCGCGCTGTTTTACGGAACGACCGATCGGCGCATGGGCCGGCTCGATCTCGAAACAGACAAGGTGGTATGGGAAAACCAATTCTCCGGCGGGTGCGACCGTTCCGCCGTGACGCCCAACGGAACCAAGGTGTTTGCGCCAACTGGCTGGTGGGAGCAGACGGATAATACGGGCTTCGTCGTGATCGACGGCGTGACAGGCAAGGAGCTGCGCCGGATCAAAGTGGGCAAGGGTTCGCACAACAGCATCATGAGCCCTGACGGCACGCGCTTGTTTCTCGGTTGGCTGACGTCGCTGAGCGTGTTCGATCCGCGCGATGAACGCCTCCTGCAAACGATCCCGGACGTTGGGGAGTCCGGCGTCTTTCCATACACCGTGAATCGCAAGCTCACCGTCGCGTACGTTTGTCTCGGGCAACACGTGGGCTTCGACGTCGTTGACCTTGCGGCGGGCAAGCCGATCCACCGCGTGCTGGCCGGGGAGAGCCCGATCGCGCATCGGACGCATGGCGCGGCGCTCACGCCCGACGAATCGGAACTTTGGATCAGCGATCAGGTGGGCAAGAAGCTCTTCATCTTCGACGCCAGCCAGATGCCGCCGACGGCGAAAGGGCACGTGGATTTGAGCACCGGCGGTCACGGTTGGGTAAACTTCAGCATGGACGGCGCCTATGCATGGAGCCATTCGCCGGATATCTTCGACGCGAAAACCAAAAAGCAGGTGGCAACGCTGCGCGACGAGAACGGAAAGCCCTTCGGAAGTTCGAAGTTAATCGAGGTGCAATTTCGGGGCGGAAAAGTAGCGCGGGTGGGAAGCGAGTTTGGCTTGGGCCAAAAGGACTAAGCAGCAACGATCTTTGATGCCGAAGGCATCACAGCTTGTAGCTGGTGGTCGCGTGAGGCACGAGCGTGCCCACCGCCTATCAGATTCGATCCCTCTGGGATCGAGCCCAGGCCCAGCCCGAAACGACGCTGCCGGTGATGCTGAGATGCGTGCAAGAGGTCGGCGCGCTGCGCTGGGCTCGTATGCGATCGGGCCCTTCGTGCCTCTCTCAGTCAGCGACAAGCCAATTGCGGTTTTTAGGTCGGAATTCCGAAGGACGCCGGTCGGCTCTGCGGATCTTGATTACTGCACCAGCGGCAGCAGCTTCCCGAGCAATTCGGAAATCTTCACGCGTTCCTGGCGGCCGTCATCACGGTAGCGAAGTGTCACCGTATCTTTCAACTCCTCGCCTTTTTCGCCGAGCGTTTCGAAGTCGATCGTCACGCAGAATGGCGTGCCGGCTTCGTCCTGACGAGCATAGCGGCGGCCGATCGCGCCGGTTTCATCGTAGAAGCAGTTGAGGTGGCGCTTGAGCCCGTCATAGACCTCGCGCGCTTTCGCCACGAGGTCGGGCTTGTTCTTGAGTAGCGGGAAAACGCCGAGTTTCACCGGCGCGACGCGAGGGTGGAAGCGGAGCACCGTGCGGCGTTCCACTTTCCCATTCACGTCGGTCTTGTCCTCCTCGTGATACGCGCCCGCGAGCACGGCGAGCGCGAGACGATCGAGGCCGGCGGAGGGCTCGATCACGTGCGGGACGTATTGGCCCTTGAACAGCTTCTCGCAGAACTCCTTCGCCGCAGCGCGGGCTTCTGCTTCCGGCTTGTTGTTGCGAGCGGCGCGCGCGGCCCAGTCATTCGAGACTTCCTCAATGAACGCGGCCTTCGCGGCGTCGTCCATCTTGTTGGCGGCAGCGCGGAGTTCCTCATCGAAGATCTCCTGCGTCTTGCCGCTGTGCTGCTGGTGCTGTGAAAGGTCGAAGCTGCCGCGCGCGGCAATGCCTTCGAGTTCTTCGGTGCCGAAGGGGAACTTAAAGAGAATATCCACGCAGGCGCGAGCGTAGTGCGCGAGCTCCTCGCACGTCTGCCAGTGGTAATCGAGCACGTCGGCGCCGAGGCCAATGCCTGCGTAGTAGGCCGTGCGTTGCGCCACCCAATAACGGTGCCACATTTCCCAGCCCCAGTTCGGCTGCGGCTTCGAAAGGTCTGCGCCTTCAGACCACTGTGCCACGGAGCCATGCATAATCTTCACCGCCTCATCCGGAATGATGAAGAACTCCAGTTCCATCTGCTCGAATTCACGCGAGCGAAACGTGAAGTTTCGCGGCGTCACTTCGTTGCGGAAGGCCTTGCCGATCTGGCAAATTCCGAACGGCACTTTCTGCCGCGAGCTATCCACCACGTTCTTGAATTGCGCGAAGATGGCCTGCGCGGTTTCGGGGCGCAAATATGCCACGTTTTCCTCGGTCGCCGTCGGACCGACAAACGTGCGCAGCATGAGGTTGAAAGGAACCGCCTCACGCAACGCGCCGCCGGTTTCCGGGTGGAAATCGACACTGTTCTCCACCGGCTTCGTCGTTTCCTCGAGCAGTTGGATCTCTTCGGTTTTTCCCGCTGTGCCCGGAGCCACTGCGGCTGCGTAGTATTGTCGGGCAGCTTTGCGGGTGCTGTCCACGTGCTCGCCCTTCTTCGCCAGCAGCGTCATGGGCTTCTCCGACTTCCATCCATTACTGCCGGTCGCGCCATTCCAGGTGAACGCCGTGCCGCTTTGCGGTTCCACGTGATCGGCACGCACGCGCTTGTTCGAAACGGTGCACTCGCGCATGAGGTCGGCAAAAGTGTCGACGTGTCCGGAAGCCTTCCAGATCGCCGGGTGCATGATGATCGTGGCGTCGAGACCGACGACATCTTCGCGATCGCGGGTCATCGCGCGCCACCACGTCTCACGCAGGTTGCGCTTCAGTTCGGCGCCGAGTGGGCCGTAATCCCAGAAACCACCGATTCCGCCGTAGATCTCGGAGCTCTGGAAGATGAAGCCGCGGCGCTTGG
>CBHXZU010000203.1:0-9109 GCA_966125105.1 uncultured Prosthecobacter sp. | reverse complement strand
CCCAAAAGGCGGTGCTCACGGCGAGGATGGCGCGATGGTGATTGGGATTACGCGCCTGCTTGTCGCCGGGGAGCGGCCGGTCGCTGAAGGCGGAGTGTTGCGCGCCATCGAGCACGAGCTCGTATTTCTCACCGGGTGCCAGGGCAGGGAAGACTTTCAGGCGGGAAGCCGGAGAAATTTCTCCGACGGGCGAATCGTCCAGCGTGCCCGTCATCAGCAGCCACGGGATTTTCACGGAACCAAACGCCTTTGCCGGGTCCACGCCATTGCGAACGCTGGGACTCATGGCGAAGGCGGCTTTGATCCGAGCGTCGGTGAAGCGTTGTCCGACCATCGGGGAGTTTTGTCCGCTGACCGCCTGCGTAGTGACCGCGCCGAAGGAATGGCCGCACATCCCGAGATGCGCGAGATCGAGGCGCCCGGCCAGCGCGTGGCCTTCCGCTTTGTTCCAACCCTCGAGTTGATCGATCACCGCCGGGACGTCACGGACGCGATCCATGAGATTTTGAACTGACGTAGCGGCCTTCAGCGCGCCCATGCGTTCCGCAACAGGAGCATCCTTCCAGACCTTCTCGTCGCTCCCCGCGTGCTGCATGAAGACAACCGCGTATCCGCGCGCCGCCCAATGTTTCCCGAGATACGGCGAGTTTTCGCGGGATCCGCCGAGGCCATGGCTGAACAACACGACCGGCGCGGCGGACTTGGATTCCGGCAAATACACGCGGATGGGGATCTCGCGATTGCGCGTTTCGTCCTTCACCGTGAAATCCTGCGGAGCAACCTGGTCCGCTTTCGGCGCCGCGAGCGGATCGTAAGCAAGAGCGGCAACGCTGGCGAAAGCGGGGATGAGAAAAACGGCAAGCGATTTCATGGAAAGCAAAGCTATGCGCTGCCGGACGCGGACAGCGCTGGCGAAGTTACAGGGGTGTTGACCGTGGCACGTCCCTCCGCGCCTCCACCCGGTCGAGACCAATCCCGCCGGACGGTGTCAAAAAGGTCGCGATGAATTCCCAGAGTGCTCCGGGCGCGGGTTCTCTCCCACGCAGGCTGGCAACCTGAGCCACGATGTCTGGCGCTTTGCGCTTACTTCGCTGGCGGCGGCTCGGCTTCCTGCGGGACGGGCGGGGCGTTGCGCGGGAGGAGCGAGTCGCTCTTCGCCGGCAGCTCGTTCGCAGGGATTCCCTTTTTGGGAGCATCGGTGCCGGGCGTCGCAGGCGACGGGGCTTCCGCATTTGTCGGCTGAGCTCCAGGCGCCGGGGCATCACCCGGTGCCGACTCGGTCGGATCAGGAACATTGCCCTCGGTTCCGGGCAAATCGGCGCGGAGCCAGCCTTCCTGTTGGGCCAGTTGTTCAGCAATCACCAGCGGCCACTTCGGATCCGCGAAAATCTCCTTCATCTCCGGAGCGTTCCTGGATTCGGCCACACGAATCATGTACAGGTTGTGCTCCGCCGACGCGGTGTCGCGTAGCTTTGGATAGCGGTTCATCGCCTCCTGCTGCGCGAGCATATTGATGTCTTCCGTCTTTTCCTTCGTCTTGCCCGTGAAAATCACGAGGCTCGAATCGATGCTGATCTCGTGATCGCCCGCGAGGAACGTCACCTGGCCATCGCTCAACTCCTTGAACGGCGCGATCGTTCCGCCGCGGATGACGGTTGGGCGTCCTTCGAGGTCCACCTTCACGTCTTCCTTCACGCGCACGAGTTTGCCGGAGCCCGCCGGCGGTTCCGGCACAAGCAGTTCACGCAGGAGACCGTCGGTCCCGATCGGCTTTGTATTGAGCGGCGCCTTCGGCTTCTCCGCCGCGCTTCCAGCACGCGAAGCTTTTGCCGGTGTCTTCGAGGTCGGTGCTGCCACGTCGGCCGCGGCGAGAGCCGGGGAATCTTCCGGCGGCAGCGGGATCGTCGGGGGCGCGGGGGGCGCAGTGGCGAGAGTTGGCGGTGGCGGAGGAACGCTGTTCGCTGCAAGTTGGCTCGGCGCCTGGCCTGCCAGGCGTTCGCGGGCAAGATCGTCCAGGCGGCGGAACGCGCCTTCCACAAACGGCATCGCGGTTCCGAGCAGGGCCACGATTCCTAGAGCAAGCAACCCACCGTAGCGCTGGCGCAGCACGTTCAGGTGCAGCAGCACCCACACGACGCCAAACGTAAGCAGGCACGCGACGAGCGCGCGAACCGCGGCGCCGCCGGCGTAGTAGATGCCCATCCAAAAGCCGATCGCCGCGACGGCAAGCAGCGCAATTCCAATCGAAAGGTTACGTATCAAGTGGCGGTCCTCCGGTGCAGGTGGCAGATCGAGATAGCTTTCGCGCGTTTCAGGCACGGGACGCGGAACCACCGCTCTCTTGGGTTCCGATTGGAACGGAACGGTGCGGGCATCTTGTTCAGGGTACTCAGACATCACGGGCCGGCGAAGATGCCACACGCGCCCCGGTTGTCCCGATGAATTTAAAGATATTCGGTGAGGCCGTCGTAACCGTGGGCGACCTGCACGGTGCTGCCCATCCGCGTCAAAAGCCGGCGGGTTTGGTTCAGCTTCGTCTCCAGGAAATGGTCGTCGTGCTGCGGATCGTGGTGAGTGATGATCCAGCGTTTCACCCCGGCGAGGTGCGCCAGGGCGCAGGCGTTCCCGACGCTGCTATGGCCCCAGCCCACCTTGTGGGGGTATTCCTCGTCCGTGTATTGCGCCTCGTGGATCAGCAGGTCTACGCCGGACAAAAAGTCGACGACCGAGATATAAGGCTGAACGGTGGGGCTGTCGCGCGTGAGGTCGTCGAGCGGGTCGAGGTGACCGCGGAGAAACTCATTGTCAGGGAACCACGCGATCTTTCGTCCCTCCACTTCGATCTTGTAACCGAGGGTCGTCCCGGGATGGCACGTCTGCACCCACGAGACGCGCATCCCTTCCACGTTCAGCGGCTCATCGCTGAGATTATGGAAGTCAAGGTGCGCCCGCATGTCCTCCATCTGCACGGGGAAATACTCGCGATCGAGTTGCCCTTTGAAGACGTCCTTCAGCGGTTTGTTGAACGTCTTCGCGCCGTGGATCTCGATCTCCCACCCGGGCGTGTAAGCGGGGCCAAAAAACGGGAAGCCCTGGATGTGGTCCCAATGCGTGTGCGTGATGAAGAGGTGCAGTTGCCGCGGCGGATCTTCCATCAGCGCCCGACCCAGTTCCCGGATCCCGCTCCCTGCGTCAAAGATCAGCTGCACATTGTCATACCGGATCGAGAGGCACGACGTATGACCTCCATGCCGAATGTATCGACCGCCGGGAGTAGGCGACGAGCCACGAGATCCCCACAAGATGATCTCGCCAGAGGGCGTATCGTTCATCGTCGCAGCTTGCAGCGAATGCGCGGGTGTTGGGAGCAAAAAGTGTTGGTCTTCAGCGCCATGCAATGGGCTGATGCTCCATCTGCGCGAGATCCTCGAGGTCGCTCATCAGCGCTCGCAATTCTTCGACGAAAGCGTCGGCTTTTGCGCCAATTTCGTCTGCCGCAGCATTCGGGCTTTCCTTCTCGAGCGCCAGCGCGAGTTCCATCGCGCGTCCTGCGTGCAGCGACCCGACAACGCCCTTCAACCCATGCGCGACCGGGACGACCTTTGCGCCCTCTCCGCTCTCCACGGCTTCGCCGAGTCGGCGCAAGAGGCGCGGCAAATCCACCTCGCGGCACAATTTGACCACTTCCGCGAGCAGCGCGGGATCTTCCCCGAAGTTGGCCATCAATGCGGCTTGGTTGAATCGCGGGTGCTGCCCATCGGGCGCGGCGGAAGTCATCGGCGCCGAATTGGCGGATGCACGCGTCGCTTGCGGTGCAGGCCGGGTATCTTCCTTTGGCGCTGCGGGGGAACTCGTCGCAAACAGCGCGCGGCCTCGTCCACCGGTCGCGTCAGAGCCGAGGAATGTCTGCGCGGCTTCCTTGTCGAGGAACAGGCCCGGGATCACGGAGCCCATCGCGCCGAGCAGTTCATGCTGGCGAACGGGCTTTGGAATGTACCCGTCCATGCCGTTGCGCGCGCACTCGTCGCGCACGCCCTTCAGAACGTTCGCGCTCAAAGCGATGATCGGCGTGCGCTTGATGCCACGCATCTTCTCCAGCTGCCGGATCTTCATCGACGCTTCGAATCCGCTGAGCCGCGGCATTTGCAGATCCATCAGCACGAGATCGAAGTCTTCGCGCTCGAAAGCTTCCACCGCCTCGATCCCGTCGTTGGCGAGCGTCACGCGATGGCCCCACGACTCGAGATTGAGTTGCGCGAGACGCTGGTTCACGGCGTTGTCCTCGGCAATCAGCACTTCGAGGGCGCGCTGTGCCGGGCCGTTCGAATTCTTCGCCAGCACGATATTGCCCGCTTTCTCCGGTTCCTCGAGAGCCTTTAGCAGCGCGGCGCGAAGTGCTCGCGCGACCACCGGTTTCACCATCGTCACCTTGCCACCCTGCGGGCTCCGCTCGACGGAAGCGCGTCCGGTCGCGGAAACCATGAGAATCGCACGCGTGGCGGACAGTTCCGCATAGGTGTCGATCGTGGAGGCCAGTTTCACGCCTGCGCTTTCCGGGCGCATCGCGTCGACGATCAGCAAGTCGTAGGGTGATCCCTCGCCGGCAGCGCGTCGCAATTCTGCAAGCGCGCCGCTCACGTCGCGCGCAGATTGCGCCTGCATCTGCCAGCGCTCGGTGAGTCCCTGGATCACCGCGAAGCTCACTGGATGCGCATCGAGCACCAGCGCCCGCTTGCCGGCGAACCGCGAGGACGCGAGCTCGTCCTTCACTTCTTCCCCCTTGCGGTAGGCAAAGCGCGCGGTGAAGCGGAATGCCGTCCCTTTCCCTGGCGTGCTCGTGACCTCCACCTGCCCGGACATGAGGTGGATCAGCTGCTGCGTGATCGCAAGGCCCAGGCCCGTGCCTCCGAACCGCCGCGTTGTCGAGTAGTCTGCCTGGCTGAATGGCTGGAAGATTTTGCCGATCCGTTCGGGCGGAATGCCAATGCCGGTGTCGGAAACCGTGAACGCCAATTCCGCCTCGCCATCCACCCATCGCGAATTTTCGACGCGCAAAAATACTTCACCCCGATCCGTGAACTTGATCGCGTTCCCGATGAGGTTGATCGCGACCTGTCGCAGCCGGTGCGGATCGCCGATGACAAACTCCGGCACCTCCGGGCGCATGTGGAGAAGCAACTCCAGTCCCTTGTCGTGGGCGCGCGAGGCCAGGCTGGTAACCGCTTCCCCGAGCAACTCGCGCAGGCTGAACTCGGTTTGCTCCAACTCCAGCTTCCCGGCCTCGATCTTCGAGAAATCGAGGATGTCGTTGAGCAGGAGCAGCAGCGCTTCCGCAGACGAATTGATCGTGTCCAGGAACTCGCGCTGCGAATTCGAGAGCTCGGTCTGCAGCGCCAGCTCCGTCATGCCGATAATTCCATTCACCGGCGTGCGAATCTCATGGCTCATCACCGCGAGAAACTCGCGTTTGGCGAGATTTGCCTCTCCCGCTCGGAAGGCGAAGCTCTTCACCTGTTCGTTCGCGCTTTCGAGCTGCTGGTTCATCGTCTGCAGCTCTTTATTGTTCTGGAGCAGTCGTTCGCGGTCGAAGCGGCTCGTTTCGAGCACGCGCTGGAAAGCTGCGGCGAGGGCACCGATTTCGTCTTTCGAAGTCTCGGCGGGAAGGGATTCCCTGCTTCCTTCCGCAATGGCGCTAGCCTGGCGGGAAATGCGCTCCAACCGGGAGCACAAAGAGGAGAGGATCCGCATTGCCCCGGTCACTCCCGCGACAAGGCCCGCCAAGCCGGCGATTAGCAGCGGGACACTTGCGTGCGCCGAGAAAAGCCCTGCGACACTCCCGGCTCCCGCCAGCACGATGGCCGCGAGGGGCAGCAAAATGCCCGCCGCACAGATGACCAGCCGGCGGCGGATGGGCTGAATACCTTCGATGGAAGCAGGCTCTTGCGCGACGACGCGGCCGCTGTCCACGGCGACCGGCCCACGTGGAGCCCTGCGGGACGAGCGATCCGCGGCGGTAAACTGTTTGGGAGGTGCGCTGGTGTCGACGATCGGCACGATGCTTCCTGCGAAAGCAAGCGTTGCACCACGAAGCAATCCAATTCCTTCGCGTCCCTAAGCTTTCGCCCTGCTCAGGACATCAGGGTAATCCTGTAGAGCTCGCTGAGGCACACGACAGGTTACGCCGGAGGTGGCGGGTAATAGTTGATCCTCGCGGGCCCCCTCGCGAACGTCCTCTCCCATTACCGGTGCCACGCGGTCCCTGCCAGGAAAGCAGCTTCCCTCGTAGGAAGTTCAGACTGCCGCACTAGGGATGGAGCTTCCTTTTTCGGGAGTTCGGACCGCTGTGCCGGGATTAAAGATTCCTCCCCGGGGAGTATAGAATCCCATGACGGGAATAAAGACTCCCTTGGTGGGAGGGCGTATTCCCTTCATCGGAATACAGATTCCTGAAGTGGGAGTATAGATTCCTGTATAGGGAGTAAAGATCCCCTGTGGAGGAGTGAGGATTCCCTGCGAGGGAGTCAAGATTCCCTCGTCAGGAGTGAAGATTCCCTGATCGCGAGTGCAGATTCCCCGTTCGGGCAGTGAGTGCCTGTCCAACCAAGGCGAGCACGTCCGTGGATGCTCTATTTGCTAACGTCTGTCCCGCGGTGCTGCCGGTAGGCTTTGACGATCCGTTGCACCAGTTCGTGCCTGATCACGTCCTTATCCGTGAAATGCTCGAAATGGATGCCCTGCACGTGCTTTAGCGCGGTAAGCGCTTCCACCAAGCCGCTCCGCTTGTTTCCCGGAAGGTCGATCTGCGTCGGGTCGCC
Source organism: uncultured Prosthecobacter sp. (assembly GCA_966125105.1). GTDB lineage: Bacteria > Verrucomicrobiota > Verrucomicrobiia > Chthoniobacterales > Chthoniobacteraceae > SXWH01. The sequence continues at coordinate 2,294 of CBHXZU010000203.1, read as the reverse complement.
GGTAATTACCGCTTTGCTGTCCGATCCCAAGCGCGTGAGGAACATAAACATCTGCTCGGCGGTCGTGTTCTGCGCCTCATCGAGCACGATGAACGCGTGGTTCAAGGTGCGGCCGCGCATGTAGGCGAGGGGAGCCACCTCGATCACGCCGCGTTCAAAGGCGCGCTCCATCTCTTCCGGTTCCATCATGTCGTGCAGCGCATCGTAGAGCGGCCGCAAGTACGGCATGATCTTTTCCTTCAAATCGCCCGGCAGAAAACCAAGCGCCTCGCCCGCCTCCACGGCCGGCCGCGTGAGGATGATGCGGTTTACCTGTTCCTTCTTCAGCGCATGCACGGCCATGGCCATCGCGAGGTAGGTCTTGCCCGTTCCCGCAGGCCCGACACCGAAGGTCATGTCGTATTGCCCGATCGCCTGGATGTAAGCGCGCTGCGTGACCGTCTTCGGGATGATTGGCGCGCGTTTCGGCGAAGTTTGAATCTTCGAAATCACGAGCGCGTCCAGGCCCGTGGAGTTTTCCTCCTGCACGGAGCGAAGCGCGTAGTTGAACTCGTAGCGTCGGATGTTTAGCCCGCCCTTCCGGGCGTCCTCGAGTTGGCGAAACATCTTCCCGACACGCTCCACGCCCTGTGGCTCGCCCTCGGCGCGCAGCCAGCCCTCCCGCGTCGTCAATTTCACGCCGAGCGCGTTTTCCACGCTCTGCAAATTGCGCGGGTCGTTCAGGAACAACTGCCCCAGCACCCGCGGGCTCTCGAACTCAAACGTCTCGACCTGTGCCATGCCGCTTACTTGAACCCGTAGGCCATGCCCCAGTGGGTTCGCTCTTTGCTCGATTTCTCGATTTCCACGATGAGGTAGTAGGTGCCAGTGCGCTTGGGAATGACCCGAGCCATGGCCATCTGGCCCTTTTGCTTGTATTCGATCTCCGACAGGTTGCCGTCACTGTCATAGATGTGCACAGTGACCTTGGCGCTCTTCTCGTCGGTGCCGAGCCAGAACCAATACTCGTTGCCCTTGAAGAGTTGGTGTGTGATCGCCTTGGCCTGTTTCACGGCCATGTCGCCACCCCAGTAATCTTCGCGAACCGTGAAACCTTCTTTGACGTAAGGCTGCGCTGCTTCGAGCGCAAACGACAGCGCGTCATCGACGGACGCGCGAACTGGCGCGAGCGTGACCATCACGCACGCAAGAATGGAAAGCAGACGCTTCACAGAGAGGGTGATTAGGGCTTGGTTTGAATGGATTTGACGAGGTCCGCGCTGACCGTGCCGACGTCCTTCACGGTCTCCTTCTTAATCTCGGAACCTTCCTCGGATCCCATGACCGGGCTGATCTTTTTCAGAGCATCCTGGGATTTCGAAACGAGAGGCTCCTTCTTCATCCGCGCAGGCAGGTCGGAAAGGCGACCTTTGAAATGGTTGAGCAACGCCGGCTGATGAAGCAGGTCGGCTCCATCGGGCGAGTAGTCGCGCTCCACGACCTGGCACAGCGCCTCAGTGCCGCGGACCCAGCCGCCGAGCGCCACGAGGTGCGCGAGCTCGGAGCTCTTCAATTCGTTCAAAGCTGCCTTCACCTCGTTCAGCGCGCCATCGAGTTCCTGGCGGACCCCCGGCCAGTTGGCCTTGTCCGCCTGGTTCACGATTGCGTTGGCGCGCTTCACCACCGCTTTTTGCACGCCCAGGGCGTTGCTGAGATTCAGCACGCTTCGGCCGATATTCTTCACCTCTTCGGCATCCTGCGCTTCCACAGCGATGAAACCCTCGGCGATGACCGTTCCCAGGTAGAGTGCCTGCTGCGGCCGCGCGCCAATGGGCTGGGCGACGCCTTTCACAGGGCGCTGCACGGCCTGCCAATTCGGCCGGCCGAGCTTGTCCAATACCGAGAAGATCTCGCTTGGAACCGGGACGACCACGTCATCCACCACCCGGGACTGCGTGGGGAGTTTGCTGACGTCGATCTTCTTCGGTGGATCCTGTGCCAGGAGTGGGATGGAGAGACACGCGAGAGCGAGAATTGCAGTCTTTTTCATCGGTAGATTCATCCGCGGTGCGGCGTTGCAAACTGAACGTGGGGCGAGCGATGGCACAAGCCATCTTTTCTCCACGGGTTGTCTGCGCGTCACACCAACGGGTCGGCGCTGAATCGCAAACCGCCTGCGGGAAAGCCGGGCCGACGCGAAAAGAAAGCCCGCCTGCTTGCGCTCAACGCGCGTAATTCTTTATGTAACCCATGATGTCCAATGCCGCCGCCTCGCGACTGGTCTTATCCAAATACGCGGAGCCCCTTGTCATCGA
>CBHXZU010000202.1:0-9147 GCA_966125105.1 uncultured Prosthecobacter sp. | reverse complement strand
GATGGCGGGGCGAATGTCTGGAGGATCACCTGCGCGTGCAACTGGGGATCGACGATCACCTTCCTTCCACTGCTCCTTTTTCCCGGGCCGCCGATTCCCTGGCACCTTTGGTGGCAGCCGGCGATCGTCTCGCTTCTTTTTCTCCTCGGGCAGATCCTCTCCTTCCTCGCGATTCGCGTGGGTGACGTCTCCGTTGCCACGCCGGTGCTCGGGGTGAAGATCATCCTGGTCGCGTTCTTCACGACCTTCCTTATCGGCGAACCCGTCAGCGGCGTTTTGTGGACGGCTGCCGCATTGAGCAGTGCCGCGATCGCTTTGCTCAATCAAAGCGGGAAGCACGCGTCGGGAAACATCGGCCTCACCATCCTCGCTTCCGGGGGTGGAGCGGCGAGCTATGCGCTGTTTGACGTGCTCGTGCAGAAGTGGTCGCCGGCGTGGGGGAGTCAGCGCTTTCTCCCGGTAATGATGGGTATTGTCGCCGTGCTTTCGCTGTTCCTTTGGCGGTTGCGAAATGCGCCTGCGAGCGAGTGCCCGGTCGAAGGGCCGGCGTACCGGCGCCCCTTGCTCGCCGGTGCCGCGTGCCTCGGCGTGCAATCGCTCATGTTCATCTCCGCCGTGGCGATCTACGGCAAAGCCACCGCGGCCAACGTGCTCTACAGTTCACGCGGACTGTGGAGTGTCGTCGCGGTCTGGACGATCGGGCACTGGTTCGGAAATCGCGAGCAGCAGCTCGGGGCCCGGGTGCTGCGTTGGCGGGTCTGTGGAGCCGCGCTGATGCTCGGGGCCATCGCGCTCGTTTTCGGCGCGTGAAGGAGAGCGGATGCGGCAACACATTCGCAACGCTGGCCAAAACGCGCGCGGCGGCTACAACGCATCGGGTCATGCTTTCCGTCGTCATCCCGCTCTACAATGAGGAGGACAACATCGCTCCGCTGCAGGAGGAACTCGCTGCTGCCCTCGCCGGCCGCGAGTACGAGCTCGTGCTCGTGGACGATTGCTCGACGGACAAGACCCTCGAGCGCATCAAGCGCGGGCCCGGTGTGCGCGTGATCGAGTTTGCCAAAAACACCGGCCAGAGCGCCGCGATGTATGTGGGGATCAATGCCGCGCAGGGCGACACGATCGTGCTCCTCGACGGCGACCGGCAAAACGATCCCGCCGACATTCCGCGCATGCTCGCGAAGCTGGATGAAGGGTTCGACCTCATCTGCGGTTGGCGCGTGAAACGGCAGGACAACCTTTCGAAGAAGATCAGCAGCCGCATCGCGAACTTCGTGCGCAGCCGTTTCACGAAGGACGGCATCCACGACACCGGCTGCTCGCTGAAGGTGATGCGAACGAAATGCCGCGAGGCGCTTTTCCTTTTCAAGGGCATGCACCGCTTCATCCCGGCGATGATCAAGGGCATGGGCTACAAGATCACGGAGATGCCCACGAATCACCGGCCGCGTGTGGCTGGCGTGAGCAAGTACGGTTTCGGCAGCCGCGCGTGGAAGGCGACTTGCGACATGTTCGCCGTGCGGTGGTATCTCTCGCGGCAGCTGCAAGTGCGGGTGCGCAATACGGCGTCGACGGGCGACGTCACGAGCGCCCCGGCGGATGTTCCGCCGCCCATCGCGACGTAGTCACCGCGCGCGAGCGAAGATTCGAAGGTCGCGAAATTTGGGCGCTGCACTTTTTTTGAAAGAGTCATTTGCGGTTCGCGTATCCGTCCTATGCGAACCCCAATTCTCTCAATCGCCCTTGCGGTATCCGTTCTCAATACATTCGCGGCGGAGGCGCCGCGTTTTCCCGAATCGATCAACGTTGCCGGCGCGCAATGCGAGAGCGTCGGTCATTTGACCACTCGTTTGCCGGCTCGCGTGGCTGACCTCTCCGGAATCTATGACTCGGAGTCGATCACCGACGGAAGGCAAACGCTGAAGATCAACATGCACGCCGACGGCTCCGGCGGTTGGCTCATCGATGGCACCTTGATTACGCAATATGCCAGCGATCCGCCGGAGGTGACGAAGTTCACCAACATGCCGCTGCACACGACGGCCAAAGCCGCGTGGTTCGAGACGGGGATTCCAAGTCTCACTGGCTACTCCGTGAATTACCTGCGACCGCGACTCTCGCGAGACGACCCGAACTTCCAATGGGGCCCGGCGGTGCTGATCGGGGATTCGATTTACACCCGGAAGGCAGACCGCGCCTCGGGCCGCATCGCAGCTACCAAGGGAGGGAAGCAATGAAAGCGACCGTGCTTTTGGGAATGTGCCTGGTCGCGGCCGCTGCCCAGGCGATTCAACCGGAGAAAGGGCCTTACGCGCCGCGGTTGTCGTCCGATTATCTCGGGGCCGACGGCGAGCTCTACCCGATCGCGATCGGAGTGCGGCCGTGGAAGCCCGAGGATCCCGCGAGTTACGCCGGCCAATACACGGACGTCGCGAATCCCGCGCTGAGCGTGAAGCTGCAGGTCAACAAGGCCAAAGACGGGAACTGGACCACGGCCGGCGAATGGAAACTGAAAGATCTCCGCGAGCACCCACGCGTAGTTTCATGGACGCGCGCGTCCATGGAACTCGAATCGAAACACACGTACGCGCATGCCGGCCGCGGGACGCTCTTCGTATTCTTCGTCCAATATCGCGATCCGGGCGCGAAGGGCAATGAGCCGAGGCCCGCCGTGATGATCGGTGATCATCTCTTCGCGAAGAAATAGCGCGCCAGGCTCTCGCGACGCCGGGCGCTCCGAGCGCAGGCGCAAAAAAAGCCGCCGACGGTTTCCCATCGGCGGCTTTCTGATTGCTAAGGCTGCCTACTCCGGACCGGGCACGCCCACTTCGACGCCGCCCGCAGTTCCTTTCACCAGGACTTGGCCAACGCCAAAGTTGCTGAGTTGATCGACGACGCCTTTGAAAGGCAGCGAACGCTTACTGTTACTGTCGATGATCACGCCGCTGAAGAGACCCGTCTTGGCATTGATCGTCAGGCTCCGCAGGGGCGCCTCGGCGGTGATCCGTTTTGCGCCGACCTCGAAGTCGCCCGTCACCGGGTTCGCGTCCGGCGGCTCAACGCGCACTTCTCCGCCGCTGATCGAAAGCACTGGCGAGCCAGCCGCTGGCGGCGTGTAGGGCGAGAAGATCGTGTAGGCGTAGCCCGAGAAGCCAAAGCCATACGGCTTCGTCGTATTCTTCTGGTCGGCGCGCACCCAACGGAGAATCCCCGCGAACCGGCCGGTGGTGGCCGCCGTTGGCGCGAGGTCGATCTGTTCCTCCGGCGTCATGAAGCCACCGAATGAGCCACCTGTGGTTGGCTCAGCGAAAACGGGGATCGAAGTCTCCTGGTTGAAATTGATGAGGCTCGTGCTCCATTTCACATTCGTGCCGTCGCCCAGTTTTCCGACCATCGTGACGGCGCCCGTCGGCTTCACGGTCATCACGCCATAGCCGTAGCCCTTCGGCATGTCGCCGACGAGCGCGCGAATGTTAAACGTTGCCGATTGCACCGTGTAGGTTTGGTTCTTCGAACTATCCGAGGCCTTGTTCGGTCCAGCCACGCCGGCCCAGAACTGCTTCCCGAGCACCGCCGCATTGATCGTGTTCGGCTGCCCATATTCGAAGTGCAGGAAAATCCCGCCTTTGCCCTGCCCGGGGATGTTCAACGCGGCAAACGCGGTTCCGTTTTCGTCGAACGTTCCGCGGAATGGCGCGCGCTTTTTCCCCGCGATCAGCGTGCCGGTAAATGCGCCCATCTCTTTCACGGACAGCGAGAACTGCCCGCGGACAAAATCACCACCGCCGCTCGAGCTCGAATCGGATCCGACCAGCCCGGTGTAAGCGCCGGGGACCACCAGCGGCCCCGCGGCCGTCGCGAGGATCTTCACCTCCGCGAAGGACGATGCGCCCTTCGCATCCGTCAGCTTGTAGGTAAATGCGTCGCCCGTGAACGTGCCGCCTGCCGGCGTGTAAAGAATGCTTCCTCCTGCCTGCACCACTGCCGTGCCGTGCTGCGGCGCTTCGGAAATCGTCACCGTCAGCGACGTGCCGTTGCGATCTTCGAAGTCGAAGTCATTCGCTTTGACGTTCACGACCACTGGCTCACCCGAAGTCACGGCCGTGTCGCCCACCGCAATCGGCGGCTGGTTCACCGGCGGCGGCGGCAGGTTCAGTTTCAAACGGAAGATCGTGCCTTCGTCGTTCGTGCCGCCGGCCGACGTGGTGCCGTAGAGATGCCCGTCCGCGGCCTGCACGAGCCCGCCCACCGGGATGCGCCCTTGCGGGTAGTACGGCTGCGTGAGCCGGTCTTTGAAAACATAGACGACTTTGTAGCCAGAGCCGTCGGGCTTGATGCGGAAGACGCCGCCATTGCCGTTGCCGCCGGGACCCGTGGATTCCGCGACACCGTAAAGCATGCCGTCCGATGCCAGGAGCAAGCCGCCTTTCGGATAGCGGAAGTCGTTGAAGACATGGATCACCGTGTAGTCGCCCTCCGGCGTGATACGGTAAATCACACCGTTGTGGCCCACCGGCCCGTCCTCCATCAGGCCGTAAAAGTTCCCGTCTACTTCCGTCAACGGTCCGACCGGATTCCGGCCGGTTTCGTAGGCCGCATCGTGCAGCTTGGTGAAGTCCGTTCCATCCGGTGAAATGCGGAAAATGATTCCCTCATTGTTGATGCCGCCGCCAGTCGAGACGCCGTAAAGATAGCCGTCCGACCCACGGATCAGCCCGCGATGAAAGGAACCTTCGGCCTCACGCCCGCTCATGCTCGGGTCGAAATTCCGCGCGATGCTCCCGATTCCCGTATCCAGCGGAATCCGCCAGAGTCCCCCGGTCTCGACTCCGAGGACGTGCAAAACGTTCGGCTCCCCGGAAGCCAGCGAAATGGGATTCGCAGGGATCGGAGGCAGCCCGTCCAATTGGAATACGACCGAGAGTTGGCCCGTCGCAGGGTCAAGCCGGTAGACCGTGCCGTATGGATCGCCCACGTCATTTCCGTTCACGCGGGTCACTCCATAGAGGAAGCCGTCGCCGATGTTGATCATCCCCGCCACGGGATCGCGCCCTGTGGTATCCACCTCAAAGCTGTCCAAAATCGTGACCTCGTTAGTCGCGGGCGAAACGCGGAAGACGGTTCCGTCGCCATTCTCGCCGCCCTCCGTCGCCGTGCCATAAAGGTTGCCATCCGGACCGATCACCAACGCCGCGACCGGATGCCTTCCGGCCGAATCATCCGCCGGCGAAATAGCCGGAAACGAATACAGCGTCTCCAAGGTTTGCGCCCAGAGCGGGACGCCCGCAAGCCCTAGGGACAGGGCTATCACGCGTGCTTTCAGTTTTATCATTCCCCGCAAGACTTCCGAATCCGCCCATATGGGATCAATGAAACTTATAATAAAAAAATTGCGATCCCATGATAAGAATCGCTCATTTGCTACGTATTCACACCTTCGCTTTGCACAGAAATCACTGCTGACCGCGCGGCCTTGGTGCGAACAACTCGTGAAATCTGAGGGCCTTGCGCCAACATCGTCGCGCAGCCTGCCCGGCCTGCCCCTGAAGGTATCGACGCCGCGCGGCAGTTCTTCGTTCTCCGAGTCGCGTGTCCTTTCCCCGCCACAGCCAAGCGAAGCGGAAAACCCCGCAATCCGGCAACCGCGCTATTTGGCGTCTTCCGGCGCGGGCTCGAACAATTCCACAGGATTCCCTGAGGGATCTTCGAGCAGAATCTGCCGGCCTCCCGGCCCAACGACGATGTCATTGCGAAAACGGGCTCCCGCTTTCGTCAGAGCGTCTGCGTCGGCTTCGAGGCTGCCCGTTTGAACGATGATTCGATTCCATCCGCAGGGCTCAGGTCTGCGGCCGTCCGGCATCGGTTGCGATCCTCCGCCTGGGCCCTTGGGTGGACTCAGCACCAATTGCAGGTTGTCTCGCGAGACGATCGCGAAAAACGGGCCCGACTGGGCTTCCAGGTGAAATCCCAGGTGAGTCGTGTAAAACGCAACAGCTGCGTCGACGTCATTCACGATGTAACGAACCATGAGGGTATTGAGTTTCATAATCGCGACCACACACCCTACCGAACAAATCGGGGTAGCGCCATGACCCCGGAGTCGCCCGACGGCGATCGCGCCAACTCCTAGTTTCCCTGCCTTCTCCACTTCAGCGCCGCGCCGGCAGCCGTGTCTGACGCAGGCTCTATCCCGGCCGCTGCGTGAACTTCCGCGCGCCTGCGGCGCGTCCAGGGAAAACACGGAGACCGCGATGCTACTCTAGTATAGACGGCTAGGATTCTCGAAGGTACAAGCTAGTGCCATGAAGAGGAAACACCTCCCCGCGTCTTCTGCTTCTGCTGCCGCCATCCTTGCTGGCGGAGTTCTCTTTAGTGGCCCCGCCAGTGCGACGGTTGTGTTTTTCGAGAACTTCGAGGGCATCACCAACGAGTTTGGGATGAGCACGTACAACTACTCCCAGAATTACACGATGCCCAATCTGTTCAACGGAGATTTGAAGTACGGCACCTCCGGCTTGGGCATCAATGGGCAGGTCTCTACGAACGTCTTCCCGCTGCCGCGGATCAGTCTAACGGAGCGAGGCGGAATCACCAACCAGCAAATCGACGCGGGATTGGGCACCTACGATTTCCGCGCCCAGTTCAGCACTTACCGACTTCAAGGCGACTACGCGCAAGTGAGCATCGCCTTCAAAGACGCTGCCGATTTCCCGATCGGCAACGCGATCATCCTGGGCGGCGACGTCTTTACCGCCGCGCTCGCCTCGGGGCAGTTTGGAAACTACCCGGATGCCAGGGCCTGGGGCGAGAGTGTGATGCAAGGCGCGATTCCCTTCGGAGCACGCCAGCTCGAGGTCGTCCTCAGCGGCACGAAAACGCCGGGAGGCACCGCGATCGACGGCTATGTCGATAACGTTGCCCTCTCGGTGGCCGTCGTGCCCGAACCGGCGTCCTTTGTGATGGGCGCATTTGGTTTGGTCCTGTGCCTTAAGCGTCGTCGAAGGTGACGCTCATCGCGGCCAATTCTGGCGAATGCCGAAAACCATTTCAGCTCACCCAAACGCGCTTGCACCAGGGACTGGCGGTTTGCCTCAGGTGGAGTCGGGATTCCGTTCGGCTGTCTCACCTTCGCTGCGATTCCAGGCCGCCGGGCAGGGATTGAGAGCGCGGAGCCTTTCAGCCGGAAACTTCTTCTGGCAAAATCCGTATGCAGGAGCCGGCCGGCCCGCTTGAAGAACGCGATTTGCCGGAGCTGCAACATGCGCGGCAACTCTGGGGGCTGAATCGATGGGATGAAGCGGAAGCCGCTTTTCTAAAAATTGCCGCGGCTCACCCGAACAACCTCCACGCGCTCGTGGATGCCGCCCGCGTCCTCGGCGACCGCCTTCAAATCCGTCGCGCGCAGGAAATGCTCGATCGGCTCGCGCATCTCGCGGGCGGACGTCCCGATCTGCTGCTGCTCCTTGGCCAGACGATGCGGATGTGTCACCGCGAAGACGAAGCCCTTTCCCTGTTTCGCCGATATGCGGCGGGCCTCGGCAAAAGGGACCTTGCAGGACATCTCGAGCGAGCCGTTCTTTGTGAACGGCACCGCCTGCTCGATGAGGCTGACGCTGCCGCGACCGCTGCACTAATGACCGCGCCCGATTGCATGGAGGCGCTCATCATTCGCGCGCGCGTCCGGCTTCAAAAGAACGAGCCCCAGCAAGCGGAAACCTCCCTCAAGCGCGTCACCGCCTTCCGTGGAACCCATCCCTCCACTCGCGCTCAAGCTTGGGTGATGCTGGCTCAGATAGCCGATCGTTCGGACGATCCCGAGACGGCCATGCAGTCGCTCGAGCACGGGAAGGATCTCATGCGGCCGTATGCCAGTGAGTTGCTCCGTGTCGCGCAGACGGTGCTCGGCGCGTGGGATGGTGTCTGCCGCGCGCTCACGCCGGAAACCGCGCGACGCTGGACTTCTGCCGGGGGCACTCCTGCATTCCATCGCCCCGCCACCCATTTGCTGGGCTTTCCGCGGTCGGGGACCACGCTGCTGGAAAACGTGCTGGATGCTCACAGCGGGATCGTCAGCAGCGAGGAGTTTCAAATTCTCGGCCGCGACCTGCTCAACGTTCTCTGGCGTGAGCCCGGCAATTTCTCCCCGCCGAGCGTTGAAGCGTTTGACGCGATCCGTCCCGGAAAACTCGACGCGCTGCGAGCCCGGTATCGCGAGCGCATGGAGGAGGGACTTGGCGAAACCGTCGGCCACCGCGTCCACATCGACAAAAATCCCACCCACACCTTATTCATTCCCGGCATCCTACGGCTCCTGCCCGATAGCCGCTTCCTCGTGGCGCTGCGTGATCCGCGCGACGTGGTTGTCAGTTGCTATTTTCAATTCCTCCCTGCGAATCCAAACAGCGCCGCGTTTCTGCGCTGGGAGGATACGATCCGCCGCTACCTCCTCGACATGGGAGCATGGCTCCATTTGCGCGCGGTTCTGCCGGAGGATCGCTGGCTGGAAATCCGCTACGAAGATCTGCTGGCGGATCTGCCCGGGCAGGCCCGCCGCGCGAGTTCTTTCCTGGGCCTTCCGTGGGAAGATGGAGTGCTCAACTACCGCGAGCGAGTGGCGGAGAAAGTGGTGCATACCCCGAGTTATCTCGCCGTGAAGGAACCACTCTACATGCGCGCTGTCGGCCGATGGCAGCGCTACGCCAAATGGATGGAGCCTCACCTCGACCTCCTCAAGCCGATGGTGGAGGCGCTTGGTTACGAGTGGTAGACAGAACGAGCGCCCGAACGTCTGAAAGCGCAAGGAGGGGAGCCATACCAGGCGCCCTGCCGCGCAGCGGCCCAATGACCGCCGCACTCGCCCTTGCCACCGATCGCCTGCAAATAGTGGCGCACTTATAGCATCTGCCGAATGTAATTTCCGGCTACGTAAGCGCGCCTACGCAAAGGAGCGCGGGTCTTCGACCCGTGGGGCGGGAGCGGAAGGTGCGGAGCTGTTTGCTTATCCGGAAATTACTTTCGGCAGGGGCTCAATCTATAAAAAGTTGGGATGAGTCCTGTGTGGCGACTTCGCCGCAGCGCGCATGGAAAGGTTCCCCTCCTTGGCGTTTTGCAGGCTCGCGCGGCGCTCTGCGCAGGCTGACGCGCGTG
>CBHXZU010000201.1:0-9162 GCA_966125105.1 uncultured Prosthecobacter sp. | reverse complement strand
TGTCGGCGTCCAGAGCAATGCTGTCGGCGTCCAGAGCAATGCTGTCGGCGTCCAGGGCAATGCTGTCGGCGTCCAGAGCAATGCTGTCGACGACTAGGGCGATGCTGTCGACGTCCAGGGCGATGCTGTCGCTGAATTGGGGTGCATCGTTCCCCGTGAAAGTGCCTAGGAGGCTGTTCGGCAGCTTCTAAGCTGAGTTGACGGCCAGTTTAGTGGAGGTTTGACACCCAACGGCGAAGTGTGGCGCCATCGGTTTATGCCCGAAGGCGAGCCCGCACCGACCGTCGCAGCGCCCGCTCCCGGGCTGTGGGCTCGCGCATGCCTCGCTGAGCCGCAAGCACTTGCGCAGCTCGCTGAGCGTTTTTGGTTCCCGGCTTATGGATGGTTGAGAGCCGGCGGAGCCGCTGCAGAAGAGGCCGCTCTTCAATGTCGACATTTCTTTTCCCGCGTGGACGCCGAGCCGCCGCCGTGGCGCGACGATACAGCTGCGGCGCGCTTTCGGGACTACGTCCTCGATCGGCTTAAAAAGTATATTGGGGAGGGCGCGCCTGCATTCACAGGTCCTGTGGTGGTGGACTTTGACGGCGCGCTTGCCGAGCGCCGGCTGCGTCTGGATCCGGCGAAGACTCCTGATGAGCAGTTTGCGCGGCATTGGGCCTTGCGAATCCTGGAGTTATCCATCCTCGAACTGCAGCGGGAGTATGTAGACAAGCCCGAGATGTTTGACGTGTTGAAGCCGTTTCTCGGCTTTAATGCCAGTGAGGGCGGGTACGCCGAGGTCGCCCGCAAGGTGGAGATGTCCACGAGCGCGCTTCATCTTCAGGTATTTAACTTCAGGAAACAATATCGAGCGGCGTTGCGCGCGCAAATCGCTGATACGGTCCGGCACTCTGACGACGTTGATAGCGAATTGACTGTCTTGCTAGTCGGAGCAACTTAAGCCCGCATGCCGGACCCGTCCGCACCGCCAGCACCAGCCAAGCCCGAATCGATTCTCGATGGATTAAATCCGGACGAGTTGTTTGCACGCGGGATGCAGTCCGTGCGGATCACGGGGGCGAATGGGCTGACGAATTGGGAGGCGCCGACCATCGAGGAAGCGGCGCGGCTTTTCCCCAACCACACGGTGCTGGAGATCATCGGGCGCGGTGGAATGGGCGCGGTTTACAAGGCGCGGCAGAATGCGCTCGATCGCCTGGTGGCGATCAAGTTGCTCCCGCTGGAGATCAGCGCGGACCACGATTTTGCGGAGAGATTCAAGCGCGAGGCGCGCACGATGGCGCGGCTGAATCATCCGAATATCGTTTCGGTTTTCGACTTCGGAACGACCACGGAGGGGCATCTCTACTTTGTGATGGAGTTCGTGGAAGGCACGACGCTCCACCATCTCATCCGCACCACAGGGCTGAAGGCGGCCCAGGCGCTGGAGATTATCGTCGGCGTTTGCGAGGCATTGAATTACGCGCACGCGGAGGGCGTGGTGCATCGCGATGTGAAGCCGGCGAACGTGCTGGTGGATGTGCGCGGCCGGGTGAAGGTGACGGACTTCGGGCTGGCGCGCTTGAACGGGCCATCCGCCGCGGAGCAGGCCGGCTACACGATGACGGGCACGGTCCTCGGCACGCCCGACTACATGGCGCCGGAGCAAAAGCGCGGGATGCACGTGGATCACCGCGCCGATATCTACAGCCTTGGCGTGATGCTTTATGAAATGCTCTGCGGGCAGGTTCCGCAGGGCGTGTTTGACCTGCCCTCGCGACTCGTTTCGGTCGATGAGCGCGTGGACCAGGTCGTGGTGCGCGCGATGCAGCAGGAGCCGGAGCGCCGTTATCAAAACACTGCGGAGATGAAGCACGAGGTGCAGACGATTCGGATGCAGAAGGATCCGAATGCGCGCGCGCCACAGCCGCGATCCGACAGCGGAACATCGAAGCGGACGATCGCGATGGCGGCGGCGCTGGTGGTCGTCGCCGGCGGTATCGCCTACATGAAGATTCGCGACGAGAAGCCGGCGTCAAACTTGGGACTGGCGGAATCGCGAGAGAGGCGTCCGTCGGCCACGTCGTCGATCAGACCGTCGGAACGGCCGAAGTCTGAACCTTCAACGCAGTCGCCGAGCGATGCGCCGAAAGTCGCTGCCACGACGACGCCGGCACCCGAGGCGAAGCCGTCCGCGCAGACAAAGCCCGAATCCAAACCGACGCCGGAATCGAAAGCTGCAGTTGCCCAGTCGTCCACACCCGCGACTTCCATTTCGCCTGCATTGCCTGTGGTCGCAGCGCCTCCGTCGCCGACTTCTGTCGTAACAGATCCGAAGGCAGCTGTCGCTGCGGCGCCTGCGCCGCCGACGCAATTCGTTCCTGCGGTGGTGGAATCGCGCCCCGTGGCGAATCCAGACATGGCGAGCGCCGTCGCGCAACTCGGGCCGAATCCGAGCCCGAACAATCCGTCGCAAACTGCGCCGCCTGTCGCCGTCGAAGAATGGCAGCGTTTCTCCGAACAGGGAGATCTGCTGGTTAAGCGACGCGATCCGGATGCTGCGATCCAGGCGTACGAACAGGCGATCACTTCTGCCGAGGAGTCGACTACACTAGTGGCACCGGCGGACATCGCGCGGTTGTGCCTAAAGATGGGAGCACTCGAAGCGGCACTGGGCTCCACGGCGGAAGCGCGGGGCAGCTTCGAGCATGGCAAACGGCTTCTTTTGGAAGCTCGTTCGGCGGGTAAGCTGCCGCCTGAAGCCCAGCAGGCTCTCGCCGAACTTGAGGGAAATCTCCGTCGCCTGCCTCGCGACGAGTAAAAGCGGATCGCGGATTCTGGCGTCGCGGAAAAGTTTCGCCAGTTAGGGAGAAGCAAAGAAACGGGTCGACCGCGGGTCGCTCCCAGCAATCTACTCGCGCCCATGAAAGCCCTCTCCCTGGCACTCGCGGTCCTCGCATCCTCCCTTTCGGCATTCGCGGACGGAGTTGGAAATCGCCTGACGTATCTGGATTCGGACGACCCGTTTTACCCCACACTCGGGCTTGCGCGTTTCACCACGCCCCAGTGGGTGGGCGAGGATGGTGTGGAGGCCGTCGTAATTCTTTCAATCGACGACCTTCGGCAGACGCAGAAGTACGAGGACTACCTGCGCCCGATCCTCGAGCGTTTGAAGCGCATTGAGCACGATGGGAAGCCGAGTGGACGCGCGCCATTCACGATCTTCTGCAACGAGTTGGTGCCGGATGATCCACAGTTCCAGACGTGGCTTGGGGAAGGGCTGTCGCTCGACGTGCATACACTCACGCACCCGTGTCCGCTCTTGGGAAAGGCGGGCACTTTCCAAGCGGCCGAGCAGACCGTGCATGGCGGATTGGATCTGCTGGCGAAGATTCCTGGAAATCGACCGGTGGCTTTTCGCATGCCGTGTTGCGACTCGATGAACTCCGCGAGTCCGCGATTTTACTCCGAGATCTTCGCGAACAAGAGCGCCGAGCGGCGGTTTCTCGCGATCGATTCGTCGGTGATGTGCCTGCTCACGCCCAAGGATCCGGCGCTGCCGAAAGAAGTCACCGTCGCGCCCGATGGTAGTGAGCGTTTTCGCAAATACTTCCCGATGGACCTGGTGCCGCCGCGAAAGGTGACGTTCGAGCGTTTCGCCGGCTACATTGAGGATTACCCTTATCCGTACGTGATCGGCAAAACGTGCTGGGAGTTTCCCTGCGCCGTGCCGAGCGATTGGGAGGCGTTCAACACGCACGGCTCAAAGAACCCGCGCACGACGCAGGATTGGAAGGCCGCTCTCGACGCAATCGTGCTGAAGCAAGGCGTGATGACCATGGTGCTGCATCCGCACGGGTGGAGTGATCCGCAGCAGATCGTGGAACTCATTGATCACGCCGTCGCGAAGCACGGGAAGAAGGTGAAGTTTCTCAACATGCGCGAGGCGCTTGAGCGGTTGGAAAAGAACGCGCTCGACGGGCAATCACTGCGCGCGGCTGACGGCGGAGACAATGGCGCGCGGCTGATCGATTTGAACGCGGATGGCTTGATGGATGTGGTGCTCGGAAATGAGAAGGCGGCGATCACGCGAGTGTGGAATCCGAAGTCAAAGAGTTGGAATGAAACTCCGACACCGACGTTGGTCGGCGGCAACGGCGGAAAGCTGCTTCGTCCGCAATTCGGCGTAATCCAGGAGGGCGCAGTGACGATGATCGCGAACGGCGAAGGGAGGGGCGCATGGACGTTTGCGAAGGGCGCTTGGAAGTCGGCGCCGGAGCTGGTGGCCGGATTGGATGACATAGGGGCGATTGCGATCGGCGCCGATGGCGGCATGCGCCTGCGTGACTTCGATGGGGATGGTGTTTGCGAGTTGCTCGCGAGCGTGGGCGACAAGAGCGGGATTTTCCAATGGTCCGGCCAGAGCAAGCGTTGGCAGCCCGCACCGTTCAATCTCCCGGCCGGGATTGCGATGTTGGATGCCGAAGGACGCGATGCCGGTTTGCGCTTCGTCGATCTCAACCGCGATGGACTCGACGACATTTATTTCAGCAATGAGCAGCGCTACGCCGTTCACCTGTGGGCGAAGGCTCCGAAGGCAAACCTCGGATGGAAGGCAGGCTGGTCGCACCTGGTGTCGAGTGGCGAACGGAAAGGCGATGCCGCGGAACCGCCGGCGATCACTTGTGCCGGACCGCACCGCAATAACGGCGCTTGGTTCAAGGACGCCCACCTCGTCGTGCAGAACGAAAGCACAGCGAAGCTCGAGGGCGTCGTGGATCGTCGGTCGTTCAGCGATTTGATCGCCTTTAAAGTCCCGCCCCCGAAGTCGCCGCAGGAATCGCTTGCCGCGATGCGGCTGCGTCCGGGGTTCGTGGCCGAGCTTGTGGCGGCCGAGCCGCTCGTCGTCGATCCCATCGCTTTCGACTGGGACGCGGCAGGGCAACTCTACGTTGTGGAAATGCGCGACTATCCGCTCGGCATGGATGGGAACGGGAAAGCCGGCGGAGTAGTGAAACTTTTGACGGACATCGACGGCGACACGTTCCCGGACAAAGCCTCGGTGTTCCTCGAAGATCTCCCATGCCCCACCGGCCTGATTCCGTGGCGCAAAGGCCTCATCGTCTGCGCCGCGCCCGATATCTTTTATGCCGAGGACACCAATGGCGACGGGCGTGCCGATTTGCGCCGCGTGCTATTCACCGGGCTCACCGCGGGAAATCAGCAGCACCGCGCGAATGGCTTCGAATGGGGACTCGATGGTTGGATCTACGGCGCGAATGGAGAAAGCGGGGGCACGATCAAAGCTGTCGAAACCGCGCTCGGCGACAAGCCGAAGGATCAAGCGGGCGTTGCGATTAGCGGACGCGATTTTCGGTTTCGTCCGGATACCGGCGAGTTTGAGGCGGAGTCGGGCGCGACGCAATTTGGACGTCGTCGTGATGACTGGGGCAATTGGTTTGGGAACAATAACTCGATTTGGCTGTGGCATTACACGATTGCCGATCACTACCTGCGGCGAAATCCAAAGCTGGCGGTGAAGACCACGCGCAAGGTGCTCGCTAACTATGCGAGCCCTTCGCGCGTCTTCGCCGTAAGCGAACAACCGATTCGGTTCAATCAACCGCAGTCACTCGGGCACGTAACGTCCGCCTGCAGCCCGAGCCCGTATCGCGACAACTTGTTTGGACCGGATTTCGCGAGCAGCGTCTTTATCAGCGAGCCGGTGCACAATGTTGTGCACCGCGAGGTGGTCGAGTCGCGTGGCGCGACGTTTGAAAGTCACCGGGTTGCGGATGAAGCGGATCGCGAGTTTCTCGCGAGCACAGATGTGTGGTTCCGCCCCGCGATGCTGAAGACGGGACCCGACGGCGCGCTCTACATCGCCGACTTTTATCGCTTCGTTCTCGAACATCCGGAGTGGATTGCGCCGGAAACGCAGGCGCGGCTGAACCTCCGCGCTGGCGAGGACAAGGGACGCATCTACCGGGTGCGCCCGGTCAATGCGCCGAAGAGGAAGATTCCGAATCTCGCGCAGATGAATACATCGGCGCTCGTCGCCGCGATGGATAGCCCCAGCGGATGGCAGCGCGACATCGTGCAGCGGCTGCTTGTCGAGCGTAAGGATCAATCCGCAGTCGCGTTATTGGAATCATTGGCTCGCGAAGCGAAGGAGCCGAAAGCGCGAGCTCAGTCCATCGCCACGCTCGCGCTTTTGGGAGAACTCAATCCTGAGGTGTGCCTCGCTGGTTTTTCCGATCGCGAGCCGGGAGTTCGTCGCGAAGCATTGCGCGCAAGTGAAACACTCGCCGGAAAATCGCCCGATCTGCTAAAGGCGATTCTCGCGCTGGATAACGAACCCGATCCCGGCACGCGGCATCAACTCGCGCTCACGCTCGGAGAATGGAAGTCTGCCGGGTCGGATGCGCTGCTCACTCGTCTCGCAGAGAAAGATGGCGCGGATGCGGAGATGCGCGTCGCGATTCTTTCATCGGCAGGCCCCGAAAGTCCCTTGATGGCCACACTCCGCGACAAGCCTGCCGGCGATCGCGGTCAAAAGACGCAGGCGACCATGGTAGCCCCCGGAGATCCAAACCGGGCGAAAATCATCGCGGGCTACAAAGACTTCGCGAAGCTCAAGGGCGACGCGAGCCGGGGAGGGGAGACTTTCAAGCAGCTCTGCTCGGTGTGTCACCGCTTGAAAGGCGTCGGACGCGAGATCGGGCCCTAACACGCAGGGGTCGCCGGTAAACCTGACGAATGGCTCCTCGCAGCGATCTTCGACCCCAATCAAGCCGTTGAAGACCGCTACCGGGCGCACCTCATCACGATGAAAGATGGCAGCGAAATCGCGGGCATTTTGGCTGGCGAAACCGGTAATAACATCACTGTCCGCGCTGCAGATGGCACGGATCGGGCCATTCTCCGAAGCGACATCAAGGTGCAGAAGCCGCTCGGGCGTTCTCTCATGCCGGAAGGTTTCGAAGGTGCCCTCAAGCCTCAAGAGCTCGCGGACCTTATCTCGCATTTGCGGGCGCCGTAGCGCCGCTACTTTACGGCAGCGAGGATTGCGTCGGCCGCGCGCTGGGCGGCTCCGCGATCACCCAGGCTCGCGATGACTTCGCGTTGTGCCTGTCGCTGGCACTGGCGGTGATAAGGGTCCTCGAGCAGCCGCAGGATCTCGTCGGCGATTGGGATCGGCTTCGCTTTTTCCTGGAGGAACTCGCGGGCGATCTCCCTGCCTGCTAGAACGTTCGGCAGTCCCAGCCAGGGGATCTTCACCAGACGTTTGCCGATGACGTAGGTGAGCCACGCCACCTTGTAGAGAATCACCATCGGCAGGCCGAAGTAAGTGCTCTCGAGCGTGGCGGTGCCGCTGCACACCATGCCGGCGCCGGCGCGCTGCATGAGATCGTGCGCGCTGCGCAGCGAAATAGGGCAAAACGTCTCGTCCTTCTTTCGGTTCGCGAGGATCTCCCGCATTTCGGCCGCCAGAGGTTCGCTCGCGGCGGCAGTGGCAAACTGCAGTTCCGGCCGCTGCTCACGCAGCCAGATTGCGGCATCGAGCATAACGGGGAAAATTTTGCGCACTTCCTTTCCGCGGCTCCCTGGAAGTAGCGCGACGAGCTTTTGATCTCGCGTTACCTCAATCTTCTTCGCCGCAAGCGTATCGAGCAGCGGGTGCCCCACGCAAGCCGCGTGCAGTCCTGCGCCTTCGTAGAGCGGGATTTCGAAAGGGAAGAGGCAGAGCATCAAATCAAGATACTTCGCCATCTTCGGAATACGTCCGCGGTGCCATGCCCAGACTTGCGGAGACACGTAGTGAATCGCGCGGAGCTTCGGCATCCGTGCTTTCACCGCCTTTGCTAGGCGCAGGTTGAAGCCCGGGTAGTCTACGGTGATCAGAGCGTCGGGTTTCGCGGCGACGATCTCGTTCACCATCCGCTTCAGCTGCGCTCGGAAGTAACCATACTTCTTCAGCACGTCCCAAAGGCCGACAACGGCTTCGTCCTCCCAATCGAAAATCTGAGGCCCCGCGAAGTCTCGCATGTGGTGACCTCCGGCACCGATGAACTCAATCGCAGGATCCAAATCTCGAAGCGCGCGCATGAGTTCAGCGCCGCGAGCATCTCCACTTGCTTCGCCAGCCAGGACGTAAAAGCGAAGAGGTTTGTCAGCCACGGTTGGATTCCAGTGAAATGTCAGTCGAGGCGCTCACTTCGGATTCGCTTCAATTTGGCGGGTGATCTCCAAGGCGAGTTCGAGAGCGGCGGTCGCTTCGCGGCCGCTCACCTTCCGTTGAGCGCCGGCGCGGGCGCATTCGACGAAGCTGACGAGTTCACGCTTCAGCGGTTCGTCTTTGTCGATCGGCACGGGCTCACGGACGATCTTTTTGCCGGCAAACTCGGTGACGATGGTTCCGCCGCCGGCCACGCCGAGAAGTTTGCCAAGGAATGTGCTCTCCTTTTCTCCCTCTTCAGCAAGGCGAAGCAGATAGCCCTCCTGCTTCTGGTAATCGAGCGAGAGGTAGGCGTCGGGTTGAAAGACGCGGATCTTGCGGAGCTTGTCCTGGCTGATGCGGCTCGCAGTGATGTTGGCGACACAGCCGTTCTCGAAACGAATACGGACGTTGGCGATGTCTTCGCGTTTGCTGAGGATTGGCACGCCGACGGCGTCGACCTGCGCCCACGGCGAGCGCACGAGATGCAGGATGATTTCCAGGTCGTGGATCATCACGTCGAGCACCACGCCGACGTCGAGGCTGCGGCCGGGATAGGGTGAAAGGCGGGTTGCTTCGATGAACTTCGGGGCGCTGAGCCGCTGCTCGAGCGCGGACATCACGGGGTTGAAGCGCTCGATATGCCCCACCTGCAGCACGAGTCCGCGCTCATGGGCGATACCGCAGAGTTCTCGCGCCTGCTCCGGTGTCTCCGTGAACGGCTTTTCGACGAGCACGTGTTTGCCGCGCTCCAGCAGTGCTTTCGCGATTTCGAAATGGGTCACCGTGGGCGTGGCGACCGTGGCGGCGTCCACGGAGTCTGCGAACTCTTCAATCGAAGTCACCGGTTTGGCGCCGTATTGCCCGGCAATTTGCGCGGCAGTTTCCGCGCGGCTGTCGAGAATTGCGGTGAACTGCGCGCGCGGCATTTCGCTGAAGATGCGCGCATGGTTTTTCCCCATGCT
>CBHXZU010000200.1:0-9181 GCA_966125105.1 uncultured Prosthecobacter sp. | reverse complement strand
AAGGCGAAGGGGCGCTGCATCGTGAATGGTGAAGTGGTGAGCGAGGCGGAAATGATGTTCGGCATCGTCGACTCGTGAGCAGCGGCATGAATATTCATCCCACGGCTGTCATCGATCCGAGCGCGGAAATCGGCGCCGGATGCGAGATCGGGCCTTATTGCATTGTTGGGCCGGGTGTGGTGCTCGGCGAAGCTTGCTGGCTGCAGCATCATGTCTCGGTGAACGGTCCGAGCCGCATCGGGCGCGAGAACAAATTTTACGCGTTCACATCGATCGGACAGCGCACGCAAGATCTGAAGTATGCGGGCGAGCCGACGTATTTGGAAATCGGTGACGGGAATACGTTCCGCGAGTTTGTGACCGTGAACCGCGGAACGGCGCCGGAATCTAAAACGATCGTCGGCAGCCGGAACAACTTCCTGGCGTATTGCCATATCGCGCACGATTGCGTGGTGGGGAATGACGTGATCTTTTCCAACAACGGCACGCTCGCAGGCCATGTTGTCGTGGAGGATCACGTGATCCTCGGCGGACTTACGGCGGTGCATCAGTTCTGCCGACTCGGCAAATACGCGATGACCGGCGGTTGTTCGAAAATCGTGCAGGACGTGCCGCCGTTTATGATTGCGGATGGCAATCCGGCGCGGGTGCGTGGCATCAACAAGACCGGCCTCGAGCGCCATGGATTCACGCCGGAAACACGGCGCGATCTTAACCAGGCGTACCGCATTCTCTATCGGCTGAATCTGAACGTCGCGCAGGCAATCGAGCAGATTCGGTCGGACCTTGCGGAGAGCGCGCAGATGGAGCACCTCATTGCGTTTGTGACTACGTCGGAGCGCGGGATTATTAAGTAGCGCGTCAACTAGGTGGCCGCGGCGAGCGGGGTGAACGGACTGGGGCACGCTCTTTTGCGGGTGGCGGTTGCGCTTGCCTCAGTTCAGCCGGCACGCCCCACTGCGTTTTCAGGCGTTTCCTGTGCGAGCAACGGCTCATGACGCATCAGACCGAAATTTTCGGTAATTCGATCGATGAACGAAAAGCCGGTCATCCTGACGAGGAACGAGGAAGGGACCCCGAGATATTCAAGAATGATTATCCGCCGGCGATGAGGTTGGCTGTGAATGGTTTGGGGTCCTTCTCCTCGTTACACTCGGTCAGGCTGACCGGCTTTGCGAGCTGTGAAAATCGCATCAAACTCCAGCCAGCGCGGGAACGCTCTGCGACACCAACGGAAGCGTGATGATGATCTCCGTGCCTTGCCCAGGCACGCTCGTCGCGGTGACGTTTCCGCCGTGTGCTTCGACAATGGCGCGCACGAAGCTCAACCCAAGACCCAGGCCACGTTCCGTGCGGCTTCGATCGCTGCGGAAAAGGCGTTCCCAGATCCGCGGAAGATCTGCCGGAGAGATGCCGATGCCGGTGTCAGCAATGCGAAGTTCGGCGTTGTCGCCGCGCTTTGCCGCGCGGATGCGAACAGATCCTCCTGCGGGCGTGTATTTGATCGCGTTGTCGATGACATTGGCGAAGACGCGCGACATCGCGGTTGCGTCGACGTTTGACGTCAGGTTCTCGGGAACTTCGGCGTCGATGCGAATGCCGCGATCCTCGGCAAATTCTGCATAAGCTTCAACCGCTTGCTCCACGAGCTCGCGCAATGAATGTGGCGCGGCGGTCAGCTTCAGCAAGCCGGCCTCCGTTTCCGCGATGTCCATCATCGTGTTCAGCATCGTAGTGAGGCGGTCGCCTTCCTCCACGCAATCGCCGAGCGCTTCGACTGCGGCTTCGCAGTTCGGACAATTCTCCGCGGCGGCGCGCGTCTGATTTGCCTCGATCAAGTTTTGCGCCTTTTGACTGAGGCGCATCAGCGGCGTGCGGAGGTCGTGCGCCACGTTGTCGATCGAGTCGCGCATTCCGCGGACGAGGTTGTCGATTCGTCCCAGCATCTCGTTGAACACGTGGACGAGCGCGTCGAGTTCATCGCCCGATTTGCGCGCAGGCACCCGGGCATCGAAGCGATTGGTTTCAATGATCGAGCGGGCTGCGCCGGTGAGATCCTGCACTGGACGCAAGGCGCGGTTCGCCATGAAGGCGCCGCCCGCAAAGCTCAAGGGGACGAACGCGAGAATCATCCACCAGCCGGTGTGGCGGTAATCGGAAAGCAGTGCGCGGACGTCCTCGTTCGATTTCCCAATTTGCAGAATTCCGCCATCGGCCATGCGCAGCGTTGCCATATGCAGATCGGTCCCGCCGGGGGAGCGCAGCGTTTCCCAGATGCGATCGCCAGGTTCGGGAATGGGATGTTTGCTTAACTGCTCGGGATCGAACTCGGCCCAATCATCCGGGTCGCGCAGGAACAGTGTGCGATTCTTCGCATTTCCGACCCGCACGAAGTACGCTTTTTGAGCGCGCCCTTTGCGCAGTGCTGCGAGGCGTTTGACGCCACGCAGCCCGTTGCTCGCATATTCACTCGCGTATTGCGCGACTCGCGATTCGATCGCGTCCTTTTCCGTGGCGAAAGCGCGGTTTTGAAGCAGGACGTTCGTGATTCCCAGCAATGCGAGCCCCGAGCCCAGCACGATCAGCGAGTGCCACAGCGTGAGCCGGACGCTGAGCTTCCGCAGGCGATAACGCTTACGCGGGGCGGAAGACATAGCCGATGCCGCGCACGGTGTGGATGAGTTTGGGCGCGCCTTCGTGCTCCAACTTGTTCCGCACGCGGCAGAGGATCACATCGACGAGTCCCGCCTGGGACTGGAACTTGTAATCCCACAGCCGCTCGAGGAGGTAGCTCTTCGAAAGGGCGCGGCCTTCGTTACGCATGAGCAATTCGAGCATGGCAAACTCCCGCGGGGCCATGTCGACCCGAACGCCGTCTCGCTTCACGATCCGATTGATGAGATCGATTACCACGCCGCCGGATTCGAGCCGTTCGGATTCGCCTGCAGGCTGAGTGCGGCGAAGGATTGCTTCCAGGCGGGCGAGCAGTTCGGGGAGTTTGAAGGGCTTTGAAAGGTAATCATCCGCGCCGCGGCGGAGACACGTGACCTTGTCGTCCGTTGATCGCTTTGCGCTCAGAACGATCACGGGCGTCCTCACATTGGCGGCCCGCATTTGCTCGATCAGCGACAGGCCATCGAGACCTGGAAGCATCAGATCAACGACCGCGGCTTCGTATCCAGCGGTCAGCGCCCGCTGCAAGCCGGCTGGCCCGTCTGCCGCGCGATCTACTTCGTGGCCGCTCTGGCGAATCCCGCGCGCGACGAACGAAGCGATCTCGGGGTCATCTTCAATCACGAGGATGGGCATGGCGAAGATGATAACATTGTCATCTTATTATGCAGGCAGTTTTTTAAAGGCGTCCACAGGGCGTGCTGAAGCCTGCTGGGGAATCGATTGATGTAATCCAGAGTCGGACAGGCGCTTGCCTAGGGGATGACGCGAACGTCATTGACTTGATCTTACGAATACGTAGGAACCGCGGCCGCCGCAGCCGCATTGCTGCGGTAACCTCTCATTCCCGTACTAATGTCTCCCGTCTTCTCGAAGCGTCGTCGTCCGCTGTCGTTTTCACTTGCCCGTCTCGCCTCCGCTGCAGCGATTTGCGCGGCAATCACCGGTAACCACGCCCAGGCGCAAGCGATTTGGACCGCAGGCAGTTCGACGGATTTCAATTGGGACACCGCGCTGAACTGGAGCGCGGGGATTCCCACGGCAACCACGGACGTGACGTTTGGCTCACCCGTACCAAATCCGGGCGGTTTGGGCGCGCCCAACACGGTCTCAGTGGGCGCGGTCGACACAGCAAAGTCGCTCTTGTTCCTCGAGAATTACATCCTCACTGGCGGCTCACTGAACATTGCCACGGGGAACGTGAACATTGGGGGCGGTTTCAATCCGGCGATCTCGTCCACATTGACCGGGACGGCGGGACTGACGGTAGCGGGCACGGGGACACTGTCGCTGAATGGCGCCAATACATTTACCGGCACGGTGACGGCGAGCGGCGCAGGCGTGCTCATTTCTGCTGATTCCGCATTGGGCGACGCGGGTAATGGAGTGAGTCTCGATACAGGTGGCGCCTTGATCGTGGGCGGGACGTTCACGTCGGCGCGGGCGGTGACGATGGGAGTAGGCGGGGGCACGATCAATGTAGGGGCGTCGCAAGCATTAACGCTGTCGAGCGCACTCGGCGCGACGGCGAATCAACTTACGAAAGCGGGACCGGGCACGCTTACGCTGACGGCGTCCTCCACCCGGAGCGGCGCGACCGCAGTGAACGAAGGCGTTCTGCGTTTGGAGAACGTCTCTGCCGCTGGGACTGGAAACATCACGGTCGAGGCCGGCGCGACGCTCTTGTCCGCGCATAACGCCGCGACGCAGGCTTTCGCCGCAAACGTGATCCTCAATGGCGGCACGTTTTCTCACAATCCGGGCGCGAACCAGCAGCTGAACTTCGCCTCCGGCAAGTCGATCAGTATCGGGCTCGCTGGCGGAACGGTGGATGTATCGCCGGGTGCAGGCTCGGCGTCGAAGATCCTTCTCGGCGGCGGCGGCATCTCGAGCGCGGCAGGCAGCGTTTTGATCAAGACCGGTCCGGGCGTGCTCCAACTCAGCGGAGCAAATGCGGGATTCCTCGGCACCGCGGATGTGCGCGCGGGGACGCTCGAGTTTCAGAACGTCGACACTCTCGGCGCGGGCGTGAAGGACATCAGCGTCAGCGGCACGGGCGACTTCACTTCTTCGGGCATTGCGGTGCGTCACAACTTCACGCTGACGAACGGCGGAACGATCAGCGCGAACAACAATGCCAATGCGGATTTCCAGGGGACAATCACGATTCCCAATGGATCTACGGGCAATGCGGCGCTCCGTTTCTTCCAGGGCACGGCCACGGCAAACAGCTTCAAGATCAGCGGTTCTTTGGCCGGAGGAGGTGATCTCGCGGTCAGCGCGCCGGCAGCGGCGACGCTTACCCTGAGCGGAAACAACTCCGGATTCGCGGGTCGCGTGCTGGCCAATGCGAACGCGATTGTTTCGCCGACCTCGCTCGCCAGCTATCCGGCAAATGGGATCACGCTGAATGGAGGCACGCTGCGGAACGCCGTGCTGAACACGGCATCGCCGATCATTGCGGGCGTGCCGGGATTGGCTGCGTCCTATTACAGCTTCGGCAACAACCCGGGCACCGCCTCCAACCAATTTGCCACGGACCTGCTGCTGGGCGAAGCGCGGGTGGTTTCGCGCGTGGATAGTGAGATCAATATCCCGAACAACGGAGGCGGCACGTATCCGGTCATCGGCATGCCTGGATTCTCGTTCAACACGAACCACGGCCTGATGTGGAAGGGACTGCTGAACATCACCCAAGGGGGCAGCTACCAGTTCTCGGGCATCAACGACGACAATGCCGTCCTTTACATCGATGGCGTGCAGATCGGAACGCTGGGGGTCACGGGCAATACGAACACGAACATCGGCACAGCGATCAACCTGTCTGCCGGCCAGCACAGCATCGTCTATCGCTTCACGCAGGGCGGCGGCGGGGGATACTCGGTGCTCAACTACAATGGACCCGATACCACTTCTGCAAACCGTGTTGTGGGTTCGATCGCGAACAGCGTGACCACGGGGTCATCTGCCCCGACGGATGTCGGTGCGGTCACCGTGCTGGCCAACAGCACGCTGGACGTCGTGACGGACACGAACGTCCCCAGTCTCACGCTTTCCGGTGGCACGCTGACGGTCACGAGTCCGACGATCAGCACGGTTCGCGTCGTTGGTCCAACGACGATCACCGCGAACTCGACGCTGGCACCGAGTTCGGCGGCGCTGTTCCTCGATGGCGATATTGCCGGAACGGGGAACCTTTCCGTAAACGGGCCGTACGCGACGACCATCTCTGGGAACAATAGCTACACCGGCACCACTTCCGTGGGTGGCGGGCAATTGAATCTCAATTCGGCCGTGGGAAGCGCAATTCCCGGCAATTTGACCGTGAACGCCGCGGGGAGCGTGATCTCGAATGTTCAACTCCTGCGCGATAACCAGATCGCCGATTCGGCAACGCTGACCGTGACCGCCGGCACACTGGCGATGGGAGCGCAAAACGAAACGGTAGCGTCGCTGATGCTGAATGGCGGAACGATTAGCGCGAGCACGGGCAAACTCACTGTGAGCGCGGCAAATCTGCAGTCAGGACTGCTCGGCGCAGGCCTGGCGGGCAACGTGAACGTCGTGAAGTCGGGCACGGGAACGGTGACTCTCGCCGGAGCGAGCACTTACACGGGCGTGACCAACGTGAACGGCGGCGTGTTGAAGGCCATCGCGGCGAATACACTGGGCGCGGGCGGCGCGGGCAACGAAACCGTGGTCGCTGCTGGTTCCCAATTGCAGCTGGCTTCCGCGAATAACGGCCAGGAGAACGTCACGATCGGCGGGAATGGTGTCGCGGCGGTGAATGGCGGCAGCGCGGTCGCAAACGATGGCGCGATTCGCAATGTCACCGGATCGAGCACGATCAATAACCTCACGATTGCGAGCAACGCAGTTGTCCATGTGGACGGCGGCGAATTGGTCATCAACGGCACGCTAAACACGAGCGGGGGAACGTTGACCAAGTCGGGCTCGGGATCGCTGACGTTTGCCTCGCCGCAATCCAGCGTTCCCAATGTCACGCTGGCGGGCGGCGCGCTGGGATTCAGCGGTCCGCAGAACTTTGGCGCAGTGACCGTGCCGGCAGGTTTCGCGTATCGCTTTAACACCGATCCGGGCGCGGGTGCCAATGGTATCAACGTCGGCGCGACAAGCGGCATCATTGCCGGCTATGCGCTCGACCAGGCGCTGGTGAATCGTCTCGCCGCGGCGTCGACCGGATCGATCGTGCTGACGGCGGACAGCGCGAATGCGTTGAACCTGACCGCCGCAAACGTGGGGCTCGGCGCATCGGGATTGGTGACGTATTCTGGAACGCTGACGCCGAATGCGGCTGGATATCGTTTCAGCACCATCGCAGGGCAGGGGAGCAACGTCGGTCTGAATGAACTGAAGGTCACCTCCGACCTCGCTGGCGCGAACGCCCTCTCCGTGACTGGTGGCACCGTGTTTCTCGCGGGCGACAACTCTTTCAGCGGAGCAGTCTCGCTTACTGGAGGAACCACGCGGATCTTGAACAACTCGGCGCTGGGCGCCGGTGGCGTCACCCTCAATGGCGGCACGCTCCAATTGCTGAGCACCACCGGAAACGCCGGTGCTTTGTTCGGCCAATTTGGAAATGTCGTGGGCGATCCGCGGACGCTCACAATCGGACCGGCAGGAGGCACGATCGATGTGCCGGCGCGCGTTGGCGGAGATTCGGGATTTGCGCTCACGGGCGGCGGTGGGATTTCACCTCTTTCCGGTACGGGCACGCTGACGAAACAGGGAATGGGTCAGCTCTTCCTTTTGAATCCGTCGGATTTCAGCGGCAACCTCGTGATTGCCGCGAACGGCGATCGCGTGGATGTGCGGAGCTCCGGTTCTCTTGCGAACGTGGCGAGCATCACGGTCAATTCGCGCGGCATTCTTCTCGTCGACAACCAAAACGGGCTCGGCTCGCGCCAATTCACGAGCGTGAACAACAACGATCGCATCAATAATGCGGCGCCGATCACGCTCAACGGCGGTGGCGTGCTTTATCGGGCGCGGGGCGCGGCGAGCCAGAACACCGAAACGTTTGGCTCGATCTCCCTCGGCGTCGGCCAGAACGCGATCGATGCGGACTCCAATGCCTCAGGCACCGTCGGAGGCATTCTCACCTTTGGCGCGTTCAATCGCGTGACCGGTTCCACGCTTCGTCTCGGCGGAAACGCGGGGACGTTTGGCGCGGGCACGGCCAACACACCGGGCGCAAACAACACGCACGTCCTCTTCACGGGAATGGCTGCTTCGCCGCTCCTGCCATACGCGACCATCTACGGCACGGAACTGGTGCAGTATGATGCCGCGGTCGGCGCGAAGATCGCTGCTTACACCGATCGGACGAATGCGGCCGCGATCACGCCCGCGACTGGCCAGAACATCAACCTGACGTCCGCCGGCACGACCACGATGACGGCGGGGCCGAACAGTATGCTCGGCTTGCGTTTCGGAGGTGGAAACAATGCGCAAGTGCTCGCGTTTGACGCGACGACGCCCGGAACGCTCTTCCTGGAAGGCGGTGCGATCGTGGCGGACGCGAATGCTCAGAACCGCGATGTCGGCACGACCGCGCTTCGCGGAACCCTGACGGTCGGTCCGGCCGGCGGCGCGACTTCGCCGCAGGAGCTTTTCCTGCATAACCGTTCCGGAACTTTGCGGATCTTCTCCACCATTGTGGAGAACAATGGGCAGCCCCTGACCGTGGTGAAAGACGAGGACGGCGCAGTGCAGCTCGACGCTCCGAATAATACCTACACGGGCGGAACCTATGTGCTGCGCGGCACGCTGCAGGCGAATGCCGCGGGATCGCTCGGCACGGGCAACGTGACGGTCAGCAATGCGCGCGTGCAGTTGCAGGCCGCCGGGGCCGCTGCGGCGGGCACGACCATCACCGCGATGAACAACGGTGAGATCAATCTCAACTCCGCCGTCGATTGGGCCACGAACGGCTCGCGTTACGTCGTGCAAAGCGGGAGCATCATCCTTGGCACGAGCAATAACACGACGGCGAACCTCGGGCTGAACAGCCTTACCCGCGTTGCCGGCGCACCGGCTAATGGTGGCGAGGTGCAGATCGGCGAGAACTCGATCGTTGGCCACTTCTCGTTTGCGAACAGCGCGCTGAACGGCACGGGGATCAATACGATCAAGAACCTCGGCACAAACGCCGACCTGTTCTACGGCCTGAGCCTCGATGCGAACGCTGGCGCGGCGCAGTCGGTGACTCTTGGCGCGGGAACTCCGTGGAAAGGCATGAGCACGGATCGCAATTCGCGCCGCTGGAACCAGGGCACGATCTACGCGAATAGCGACTTCTGGCTGCAAGGGATGATCCGCGATAACAGCGCGGTGGCTCTGACGCTTGGTTCCGTCAATGCGACCGGCACCCTGGCGTTCGTCAACCAGGCTGGAAAGCCGATCAACGCCTACGTCGCTGGGCAGGTTGTGCTGGACGAGGACACGCCGACGAGCATGCCGAATGACCTCACGTTCGTGCTCACAC
>CBHXZU010000199.1:0-9187 GCA_966125105.1 uncultured Prosthecobacter sp. | reverse complement strand
GATGCGGGTGTTGGAATCAACAAGAATGGCCATGCTCTAAAAAGTGGAGATGAGATTTGGGTTTTGGTGGGTCAAGGTTTTGGCGGCCCAGTGACCCGGTGGAATCAGGCAGCTTTTACGGCGGCAACGATCTTCTGCGCGGCGTCATCGAGCGAATCGGCGCCTACCAGCGAGAGACCGCTTTCCGCGAGCGTCTTCTTGCCCGCGGCGACGTTGTTGCCTTCGAGCCGAACGACCAGCGGGATCTTGATGTGCACCTCGCGGGCCGCGGCGACGATGCCCGTGGCGATCACGTTGCAGTCCATGATGCCGCCGAAGATATTCACGAGGATACCCTGCACGTTCGGATCGCCGAGGATGATCTTAAACGCCGCCGTCACCTGCTCCTTGCTCGCGCCGCCGCCGACATCGAGGAAGTTCGCCGGCTTGCCGCCGTAGTGCTGAATGATGTCCATCGTGGCCATCGCGAGGCCCGCGCCGTTCACGAGGCAGGCGATGTTTCCATCGAGGCCGATGTAGTTTAGGTTGAATTCGCTTGCGGCGACTTCCCGCGGGTCCTCTTCCGTCTTGTCGCGCATCTCCACGATCTCCGGGTGGCGATAGAGCGCGTTGTCGTCGAAGTTGAACTTCGCATCGAGCGCCATGAGGCGGCCGTCGGTGGTGATGACCAGCGGATTGACCTCCACCAGCGAGCAGTCCGCCTTGAGGTAAAGGTTGTAGAGGTTCGTGAAAAGCTTCACCGCCTGGTTGAGGAGCGGTCCCTTTAAGCCGAGCGCGCCGGCAATCTTGCGGCATTGGTAGCCCTGGATACCGAGAGTGGGATGGATGCGCTCCTTGTAGATCTTCTCGGGCGTCTTTTCCGCAACTTCCTCGATATTCACGCCCCCTTCGGTGCTGGCGATGATCGTGTGGGTGCTCGTAGCCCGGTCGAGCAGGATGGCGAAGTAGAGTTCCTTGGCGATTTCGACCGCCTCACCGACGAAGACCTTGCTGACCAGCTTGCCTTCCGCACCGGTCTGGTGGGTCACCAGGACCTGGCCGAGCATCTCGCCCGCGAGCTTCTTCGCGTCTGCCGGCGAGGTGCAGAGGTGCACGCCCCCCTTGAAACCGCTCTTAAACGTCCCCTTTCCGCGTCCGCCCGCGTGGATCTGGGCCTTCACGACCACCGGTTTACCCCCAAGCTCCGCAGCCACTTTCTCTGCCTCCTCCGGCGTGCTGGCGACACGCCCCGGCTGGGTGGCGACACCGTATTTTCCGAAAAGTTCGCGTGCTTGGTATTCGTGAATATTCATCGAGTATTCGGGCAGTAGGTCCGGACGGACTAGCGGGCACCCCCGGCAAGCGCAAGTGCGCCCGATGGGAAAAAGGCAAACCGTCACGCCAGAAGCTTGCCTTTGTCATGCCCACCGCTAGCACTTCGGCGCATGAAGAAAATCGAGGCGATCATCAAACCTTTCAAACTCGAAGATGTGAAAGCGGCGCTGACCGCCCTCGGGATTGAAGGCATGACCGTCACGGAGGTGAAAGGATTCGGCCGCCAGAAGGGTCACACCGAGATCTACCGCGGCAGCGAATACACCGTCGACTTCCTCCCCAAGACCAAGATTGAAATCGTGCTGGCCGACGAGCAGGCGGAAGCCGCCGTGCGGGAGATCGTAAAAGCGGCGCGCACCGGCAAGATTGGCGACGGCAAGATCTTCGTGACAACCATCGCGGAAGCCATCCGCATCCGCACCGAAGAGCACGGCGAAAAGGCGGTCTAAGCAAGGACCGTCATGCCCATCTGGCTGCTCGCCCTGATCCTGGGATTGATCGAGGGCATCACGGAGTTCATCCCGGTTTCTTCCACGGGCCACTTGCTGCTGGCCGAAAACATGCTGGGCGTGCGGGAAACGGCGCCTTTCCTCACGACTGAGGTCTTCAATGCCGTCATCCAGGTCTTCGCGGTAGTGGCTGCGCTGCCGCTCTTTCGCGAACGGTTGGCGACGATCGCGAAGTGGCGTGAGCCAAAATACCGCGACTACTTCATCAAGCTCTTCGTCGCTTTCTTCATTACCGGCGTCGGCGGGCTGGCGATGAAGAAGATGGGCCTGCGGCTGCCCGAAACCGCGCTGCCGGTCTTGGCGGCGCTCTTCGTTGGCGGCGTGCTATTCATCGTGGTCGAGCGTTCCTTGCGGGGAAAAACTCCGAAGGATGAGATCACGTGGACTGTGGCCATCGCGATCGGCCTCGCGCAGTTGCTGGCCGTGGCGTTTCCCGGCACGTCTCGCTCGGGCGCCACGATCATCGTGGCATTGATGCTGGGCATGGGGCGTCCCATTGCCACGGAGTTTTCCTTTCTCCTCGGCGTGCCGACGCTTTGCGCCGCGGGCGCGAAGACCGTTTGGGACGCGCACAAGGCGGGCATTACGATCGATTGGAGCGCGCTGGCGATTGCGAGTGTGGCTTCGGCGATTTCATCGATCCTCGCCGTGCGTTGGCTCCTGGGCTACGTGCGCGGGCATAGCTTCGTTTCGTTTGGCTGGTATCGCATCGCGCTCTCGCTCGTCTTGCTCGGGCTCTGGTTTGCGCAATACCTGCACTAGGAAACGACAGCCGCTTGCCTAGGACCCTGGTCCCTCAAGTTGGAGCTTGGCTAAGTGCCCTCTACGGCGTGTAAATGCCTGCAGCCCGCGTGATACGCCTCCGGACCGCAATTCTCGCCCTCGTGATCGCCGCATCTTCTGGAGGTGGTGCGGAGTCGCCGCAGGCATGGCCCAAGATGGCGCCCACTTATATGGCGGATGGCTTTGATCTCCCGGTCGGGAAGCCGGATGGAGAGGGTTACTATAAAGCGCGGGGTTATCGTCCGCATGGCCATCTTGGTGAGGACTGGAACGGCAAGCGCGGCGGTGACACGGATCTCGGCGACCCCGTTTACTCATGTGGGAATGGCGTGGTCGTTTACGCGCAAAACTTCGGTCACGGCTGGGGCAACGTGGTAATCATCCGCCACGTCTACGAAGAGGAAGGTCAGCAGAAATACGTCGATTCCCTCTACGGGCATCTCGACCAGATTCAGACGCGCTACGGCCTGCACGTGCGCCGCGGTCAGCAAATCGGGACGATCGGCACCGGCGGCGGACTTTACGACGCGCACCTGCACTTCGAGATTCGCAAGGAACTGCGTCTCGGCATGGCGAGGCATCGGTTCTCCCGCGACGACCGGAGCTACTACAGCCCGACGGATTTCATCCTCGCCCGGCGCCGACTCGCGACGAGCGCCACGACGGCGATGGTCCCGATTCACACGTTTGTGGAGTTCAACGTGACAGCTGCGGCGGATGAGGATGATTCAGCGACGGAACGGAAAGGCTTTGTGCTCCCGCAGGCCAACGGCGGCCCGGCGAAGAAGGATTGGAAGCCGAAGCGGTTCGAGTGAGCCGCGTTTGTGCAGGAACTCCGGGTTGCACCGGTCTTCCAAACGAGCGCTCGGGGATACCCTGGAGTATCGGGATCTGCCGCTCGATCGCAGATTCCGGCTACTGCAGTTGGATGTTTCCGCCGATGAGTTTGCCACTGGCTCGATAACCATTCGAGACGCTTAGCGCGAAGGTATCCTCGCGTCCGGGCTCGCCGTTGTCGACGACATCAAGGCTAAAGGTGAATCCGCCTGCGCCGTTTACCTCCGCCGCGCCTTCGATGTGGCGCGTCACGTCCGTGGCGCCTTTTCGATATACGGTGACGCTCGTCGATTGCAGCTTCACCCCGCTATTCTGATCTTTGTAGCTGAGAGTGCCCGTGAGAGCCCCATCGGAGTCGACGCCCGCGCCAAAGCCGAAATGACCTTGGCCGCCGCTCGGCGTGCCGGTAATCCAGCCACCGCCGGAAATGTAATCGCCAACCGTTTCGATCGGCTCATCCAAATCCTCGAATCCCGCGAATGCACTCGCCACGGCAATGTCCGCGACGCCGGGAATCACGAGACGAAGCGCGGTGACCGTGATGTCCGTTGCACCGGTGGCAATCTGCTCGTTGATCACGAGTCGGCCGTTCGCCAATGGCACGACCTGGTTTGCTTGCCCGCTGACCGTCACAGGGATTCCATTGACCCTTAGGGTGCTGATTTCAGATACGCCACTGAGGACTGTGCCGTTGGGACTCCATGCCGCCAAAGCGCGAGCCATGGCGAAGTTTGCCTGCACCGTCACGCCGCCGGCGCTGAGTGCGACGTTGGCCGCCGACGCTTCGGAATACGAGCGATCCCCCTGCCCCAGCGAAAACGCGCGCGCGACCTCGGCAATTAAGCCGGACTGGTTGACGGTAAGCAGCGAGGCGTCCTGCGGCCCGCCAGAATCGGGCCGAGGCCCAGTATCGGACCAACTCTGGCTGATGCCGCCGATCGTCGCGTTCAAAGCAGCGGCACGTCCGCGGAAGATTGCGTTCCGGTTCACCGTCAAGGTCGCGGCAGCGCTGCCCGTGCTGCCGCTCACATTAGTGACTACTACGGAATAGTCGCCAGCATCGGAGACTTGGGCATTGCTGAAGTTGAAGGTTGCCTCAGTCGCACCCGCAATCTCCGCGCCGTTGAAACGCCACTGATACGCCATGGGCGCACTGCCCGTCGCGTTGACCGAAAATGTCACGGTGCTCCCTACGAGAACGGTCTGGCTCTGCGGATGACTCGTGATCGTTGGCGGAGCCAGGATCTGCAATTGGAAGGAGGTGGAAGCCGAGGCCGCCCCATCGCTGACGGTCACGGTAATCACGGCCGCTCCTTCCCGGTCGGGCGCGGTGTTTGCCGTCACGGTCCGATTGGATTCGCTTCCCCCAAAGGTGATGCTGCCCGCAGGAACTAACATTTCATCCGAAGATGCGGCCGTGAGCGTGAGATTCCCGGCCGCCGTCTCGGCGTCCTGCACGGTGAAGGCAATGGGACCGGTGGAACTGCCCGGCCGAACGACGCGATCGGCGATCGTGGAAATCACTGGTGGCGTGTTTGGCGCTTTCCCCGCGAGCGTCAGGATTTCGTTTTCTCCGAGGATGCGTCCGTAGAGGCGCAAGTCGTCCAGGTTCCCGGTGAAACGGACAGGCGGATTCGCATGAGTGGCGCCGATCCGGAGTTCATTGGGCGCAGTACGTGGTCCGACGGCGGCTGTATCGACTTTGTCCAGCACGCCATCGACGTAGAGCCGGACCAGTCCGGTGATTGAACTCCTCGTGGCTACGAGATGGTGCCACTGGCCATCGTTCACGGCTTTGTTGGTAAGGATCGTTTTGTCGGGCGCGCCGATGCCGAGCGCGAACTTTGTATTCAGGATCGAGCAGCCCCAGTCTGCGGCGCTGCCAACCATTTCCCCGTCCACGAGACCCATGCCTTGATACCATTGGCCGCCTGCGGCATCGCTCACGGTCTTTACCCAAAGAGCCACGCTGAAATCATCGCTGACCACGCGCGACATTTCGACAA
This sequence comes from uncultured Prosthecobacter sp., assembly GCA_966125105.1. Taxonomy (GTDB): domain Bacteria; phylum Verrucomicrobiota; class Verrucomicrobiia; order Chthoniobacterales; family Chthoniobacteraceae; genus SXWH01. Next base: position 3,738 of record CBHXZU010000199.1, on the reverse strand, counting down.
ACCCTGTGCCATCAAACTGCGCGGAGTTCGCGCCGACTTTTCCCTCCCCATAGAGAACGGCTCCCGCGGGTGCGCCATGGTTATTGTTTCCGCTGGAATCGAGCGTGTTCCATTCAAACTCAAACCACGCAACCGGCCGGCCATCGGGCGTTGCGCTCACCTGGCTCGAGTTCGCGCTTTCGCCGACCTCATTGTTCGCGGAAACGACGTAATAGTACGTCCGGTCGTTCTCGACGGTGTTGTCGGTATAGGATGTTGCAACGGGGCTCGCGATCACCGCGTAGGGGCCGCCGTCGAAGCTCGAGCGCTTCACGTTGTAGCTGGTGGCGCCATGCGGCGCGCTCCAGGTAAGCGACACTTGCGCGCTGCCGGCGATCGCCACGAGACCGGTCGGCGCCGAAGATGGGCTCGGCGGCAGCGTCGTGGCATCCGCGACGTTTGAATAGATGGAGTCCCCCGCCACATTCCGCGCGCGCACCCGGTAAAAGAAGCGGGAATTTGCGGGCAGTTCCGCATCCGTGTAGCGCGTGAGTCCCGAGGCGGTCTGTCCGATCCGCGCAAAGCTGACATTATCCGTGGAGCGCTCGATCAGGAATGCCTCTTCGTTTGACGCGCGATCGGTCCAGCTAAGTTCGATGGCTTGATCGGAAAGCGCGGATGCAACCAATGCCGTCGGCGAAGCAGGCGGCGCCGTCGGCACATTCAAGATCGCCGCAGCCCAGGAATCTCCCATACGCTGATAACCGGCTTCGTTCGGATGCACCGTATCTCCGAACAGCGCGGAGTTCACCGCTTCCTCGCCCGTATCGGACTTCACGACGAAGTTCGCATACTGGTCCACGAAGGTGATCTTCCAGCCCTGCGCGAGGAATCGCGGCACGGTCTGCTCGCGAATGAGTTCGCCATACGCCTTCGCAATCGCGGTTTTATTGGCATCCAGCGGATAGGGCGGAATGTTTGCGAGGAATAGATGCGTATCTGGCCGAAGCGCGAAAATGCGAGCGACGAGCTTGTCGAGGCGGTTCTCGATGGTGGCCGCCTGTGTCGTTCCGCCTTCGATATCGTTTGTGCCAATCAGCAGCAGGGTGTTCTCCGGGAAGATTGCGGGACGACTGGGTCTGCCAGTCAGCCAGAACCCTCCGTTGTTCGAAGGCTGGTTGTTCCCAAAGGGCTGCCGGCTGCCGTTCAGATTATCGAAGATATCGGTGATCGTGTACTTCGGATAACCGTCGTGCTCCGTTTCAAGATTTTGCGAAAGCAGGGGGCCGGGGTTCGACGTGTTCGCGCCAACGTAGTCCATTTGGCGATTGGCGAAGTTGAGGTTCCGGAAAAGCGGTTCGCGATAACCTCCCGGAGAATCCGCGGCACTTGCCGTGGTGTAGCCCCAAGTAATGGAATCACCCAGCGGATGAAAGGTCAGCGCGCCTCCCACAGGCGGCGCCGTTTCCGTGGTCCGCGTGATGACATAATTGTCGAACCATGCGCTGGTATCCGCGATTGGCGTTCCGCCGATGGAAACCGCAGCGATGGGCGCATCCGTGAACTTCTGCACCGCGCTGCTCACAAACGGCTCCGTATGGCGGAGCACATTATCCAAGTAGATCGAATAAGCGCGCGTGGAGAAGTTCAGCGACAACCGCAAACGGTGAAAGCTTCCGGCACCCGGTCCACCAAGAGAAACCGCCGAACCTCCAACCCTCGCGTAGGCCGCCGTGCCGGTTTGCGCATAGCGCAGGAAACCATCCACTGCATCCACCGTGGCGCTGCCGATGAGCGCCGATCCGTCGTAGGCTTCAATGCCGTAAGCCGGCACGGGACTCGAGGTGGGCAGCGCCGATTGATCCACCCGGAGATCAACTTCGATATTCACCACGCATTGCGCTGGCATTGGCGTGAACTCCACGGGCCGGGAAACGAACCACCGGCTGTCGCCGCCCTGGTTTGCCGCGCGAATGACCCGCGCGATCTGCACGTCTCCTTCCGTATGATTGCTGTTGTTCGTGATCGTCGCGCTGTTCGCGCCTGCACCGGAACGGACCCACGGTCCCTGACCGGCAGGCGCCTGATCCTGGCTTTCCAGCGGAAGCGCGGAAACGAAGCGCGCCGCCTCGAACCCGCCGCTATCGTAGAGAACTTCGGCCTGCGCTGAAAGCATGCTGCCGATGGCAACCGCGGCGGCAGCCAGGATCGCGCGCATTTGAACCGACTTGGTGTGAAAGAAAGGTTTCATGGACGGAGCAAGTGGTTCGCTACTTTGCGGAGACAATGCCGGTGGCTTCCGGGAACTTCAGATGCTCGGCGATGGGAAGGCCGGGACGCTTGATGAGGCGCGCGACGAGTTCGGCGTAGCGAACGGCTCCGTGCTTCTGCAGGTGGATATAGTCGAAGGAGCCATCCGTTCGCGTGAGGTGCCATCGGTACCCTTCTGGCACGGGATTGGTCGCGGGATCTCCGTCATGATCGCCGTTGGCGATGCCATTCGGGTCTTTGGCGGGCCCGAGCGCGGTGAGGTAATCGATGCTGAGCTTGTTCAGGTCGAGGACCGTCACTCCCATGTCGGTGCCGAGTTCGCGGTCCGCCTGCGGGTAACCCTGCACGCTGTTCATGAAGCGGCCCCACTGGTCATAGGTGCACTTGATCTGGGAAGTCACGAGCACCGGGATGCCGCCGCGTTTTCGCGTTTCGTTGATGTAAAGGCGGGTCCATGCCTTGTGCGTGGATTCCGGCTTGGTGTTCCGCGCGTTGTAGGTGCCGGGCAGCGTGTCCGCAGAATCGTTGATCGCGAACATGATGAAGAAGTAGTCGCCCGGCTTGATGCGGTTGAGCACGGCATCGAGCAGTCCTTCCTCGGCAAAGCTCCGGGAACTGCGTCCCGCCTGCGCCATGTTATCGATGCGCACAGCATCCGTGAAATAGAGCGGCAAAGCCTGACCCCAGCCCATGAGCGAGCCAGTATCCGGCTCACCCGGAGGCTGCCCGTAATTTGATACTGTCGAGTCGCTCGCGATGAAGATCGTCGGCTTATTCCAGTCCTCGTCTGCCGCGGGAGTGATCGTGTGCGCATTGATATGCGCCACACTCGCTAGAAATTCAAAGCGCGCGCGTCCGCTGCGTTGCTGCGGCAATGGCCGATTCTGCGCATCGATGCGCGTCGAGGAGAAGGCATCGCGACCGACTTGGAAAAGAAACGAGGCGCGGCTCCACGATCCCGCGGCGGCACCGACAGCGGGCACGTGCGGCATCCCATCCACGCGAAGGCTGATCCCGCTTTTCAGCAGAGTGTCACCAACCAACACGTCGGCGCGATACTTGCCATCGGGAAGGTCGACGTAGAATGCGTTGCCGGCACCCGGCAGACAGAAGTCGCGCTCGAGCGCGCGCTCGGCTCCGTCGGGAGTTCCCACATCCCCGCGGTCACGATCGGAGACGCCGGAGTTTGCCCAGCCGTAGCCGAGACCCTCGCTATACATCGTGCGCGAACTGACACGCGTGTAGCCCGCCTGCACGGGGCTGGTGGGCGTGCCGAAATCGAACCGGGCAGGAAGTGCGACGGCTGTAGTGGGCCCGGCGGGCTCGACTGGCGGAGCATAATGAAAATTCCACGGCGAACGATTTACCGTGTAGGTATCCGGCGGCGCGCCGGCGGTCGCCACCACCGCGGGTTGTTGCGACGTGATCGGATGCGTCGGGTAGGCGGTCGAACCGGTGCCAGCGCCGCGTGGGTCGAGGACCGTGGGA
>CBHXZU010000198.1:0-9200 GCA_966125105.1 uncultured Prosthecobacter sp. | reverse complement strand
CTCCTCTTTACGGGAAGCAATCCGCTCAACCTCGGCACGGGCCCGGTAACGCTTGGAAGTGATGCGGGCGCGCAGACGATTAACATCACCTCCGGCAACACGCTGACCATTGGCGGAGCTGTTACTGCGGGAATCGGCGGCACGGCGGGTGTGAAGACGCTGAATCTTGCCGGCAGCAACACCGCATTCACCGGCAACGTCAGCGCCGGCACGGCTACGGGACTCGTGATTGTCGACAATCTCGCCGGAACGCTCACGCTTTCCGGAGCATCCAGCGCGATCACCACGCTGAACATGAATGGCGGCGCGAGCAGCATTGTCGATCTCGGCGCCGGCAATCTCAGTCTCGGTAACGGCGGAGGGAACATTTTCCAATCCACGGGCGGCGGCACGATCAATGGAACCGGAACGTTGACGATTGGCAGCGCAAACGGCGACTTCGGCACCGCGGGTGGAACCACACTCACCGTCAATGCCAAGCTCGGCGGCAGCAACGCCGTGGACTTTTGGAATAACAATGCGGGCGCTGGTTTCGGCACGATCGTGCTGAACAATCCCAACAACTCGGTCGGCGGCGCGAATGTTCAGAATACGCGGCTCGTCATTCCGGCGACCGGCGGCCTGACCGCGACGAACAACGCGATCATTGTCGCTGATGGAGCAAGCAGCGCTCAACTCGAACTCAATGGCGGCACGATCAATGCGAACCGGACCGCTTCTCCGGGCTTTGCCGTCGCGACCGCCAACGGTTCGGTGGGAACCTTCAACATGACGGGAGGCGCGCTCAATGTGACGAGCGAAATGTGGCTCTCGAACTCCCCGGGAACACAGGCGCAAATGAACATGTCCGGCGGCCAGGTGAATACCGGCGGTTGGTTCGTTGTGGGTCGTGACCGCGGCACCGGCACGCTGAACTTGTCGGGCGGCACGATTACGAAAGGCGGAGCTGCCAGCAGTTACGCGATCATCGGCAGTCTCGGCGGCACGGGAACGCTCACGCAGACCGCCGGTGCCTTCAATGTGACCAGCGGTGGCATGCGCCTCGGCGAAAATACTGGCACCACTCCGGCGCTCAATGCGCTGTGGGACATGCAAGGCGGCACTTCGACCATCAACGGTGAAGTCAACGTCGCGTGGCGCTCATCCCAGGCGACCTGGAATGTGTCGGGAAACTCGACCGTTACATCGACCGGGCGCCTGATCGTGGGCGCCGAAACCTCGAACACGGGGATCAACGCTGGCCCGATCGTTAACGGAGCGCCGGTCGGCACGGTGAACATCTCCGGCGGCAGCGTTACGTTCTCAGGCGCGGATAGCCGCATTGGCGGCGACAACAGCGCTGTCAGCGTCAATGCGCAGGGCATCGTGAATGTCACCGGCGGCACGCTGAACTTTGGCGGCAACGTCCAGATCGGTGCTTACGGCAAGGGCACCATGACGATCAGCGGAACCGGCGCGGTGAACTCCACCGGCGGATTCCCGGTGGTCGGACGCTATGCCGGCGGCGTGGGTGTGTTGAACCTCGATGGCGGCACTTTCACGCAGAGCGCAGCGGGCAATGCACTCATCATCGGCGAAGAAGGCACTGGCACGTTGAATCTCAACAGCGGCACGCTAATTACGCTGGGATTGCGTGTTGGCGCGGCGGCTACTGGAAACGGCACCATCAATCTCATCGGCGGTAAGCTCGCCACGGGATCAATCACCAAATCGGTCGCTGGCAGCACCGCGGCGTTCAAGCTGAATGGCGGCACGCTTCAGACGACGGCTGCGAATGCGGATCTCTTCTCGGCGTTCCCGGCAGGTTCGGTCACGGTCGAAAGCGGTGGCGCGAAAATCGACACCAACGGCTTCGATTCGACGATCACGCAAGCGCTCGTCCCCGGAACCGCGGGCGGCGGCTTGACGAAGCAAGGCGCAGGGAAGCTGACGCTGGTCGGCGCGAATACCTATACGGGCACGACCATCATCGAAGGCGGCACCCTCGTTGTGACCGGCGGCATCAGCGGTTCGTCTTCAATCAATGTGGCAGCTGGGGCGACGCTGGACGTCAACGGTGTCGGCGGCGGCTTTGCGCTCGCCAGTGGCCAAACGATCAAGGGCAGCGGCACCATCCTGGGCGATGTTGTCTTGAGCGCTGGCGCAATCCTGGCGCCGGGCCAGAGCCCCGGCACGTTGAACTTTGCGGATGACCTGAACATCTCGGCGGCATCGGCGGGCTCACTCGCCTTTGAACTCGGCGCCCCAAGCGACAAGGTGGTTTTGAGCCTCGGAACGCTTTCGATCGGCAGCAGCCTTGGCTTCAGCGAGTTTGCCTTCAGTGCCACGAGCGGCTTTGCCAACGGCACTTACACGCTGTTCGACACGAACGCACCTATCTTTGGCACGCTGGACAGCACAGATTTGAGTGGATCGCTCGGCGCCGGGATCACGGGCACATTGCAAATCAGCGCGGATACGCAGGACATCCAGCTCGTAGTTGTGCCCGAGCCTGGTTCCACGGCGATCCTTTTGGCTGGCTTGGGATCGCTGCTCGGACTGCGCCGCACCCGCCGTCGCTCAGTGTAACATTTCTGCCGTAAGGCAGGAGAGAATCCGGCTGTTCTCGACGGGGCAGCCGGAGCAAGGGAAAGAGGCCGCCTTGTTGGAGAGCAGGGCGGCCTCAACCGTTTCCGAGATCAGAGACCAATGATCTTCCGGCAGGCTGGCCCAACATCTTCACGTGCCTCCTGCCGATCAAGTGGCCATCCGCCAAAGATTCAGCAGCGACCGCGGTGGTTCCTCCTCAATTGCGGCGCCGGTGCGGTTGCCTTTGTCACCTGCCTTCGCCGATTTCACCGGCCTGAATGGCTGAGTTTGTGGGGTTAACGGAGCGGCATACGTAGTTACCCCAACGTTCAGGAAAGCGTTTGGGCACGGAAGTTGCCTTTGCCTCTGCGCGATTATGCCTCTTTACGACGAGACAGGACGAATGATTCCCGGCGGTGGTGTGACAGTTCCTCACTCCTCGATGCATGCGATGGCCCCGGCGACCATGCCGACGACCGTTGCTCCTTCGGCGCATTTCAGCGGAAGCAGGAGCTCAACTCCGGCCACTCCGAGCGTGGCCACGACGGCGCAGCCTGCCAGTCCGGCGATTCCCGCATCACGCATCGCGGCGTCTGCGCCACCACCGGTTTCGGCTCCTGCCTATGCGCCGGTACCCGAACCCGTCGTTGCCGTTCCGCGAGTGGAAGTCGTTGGTGAGCGCAGCCCTTTCAGCATCGGCGTAACGGGACCGGTCTTTGGCGCGCCTGCTTTGCCGGTGGACGATTTGCTCCGGCAGATGCTCGGCATCGGCGAAGGTGTCAGCGATCTGTTCTTTGTCGTCGGCCGCCCGCCGCAGGTGGAGAACTTCGGCAAACTTTACCCCGTTTCGGACACGCCCTTCCCGAATGGGTTGGAGGCAAAACATGTCGAGGGTCTTGCGCGAACGATCATCGGTGAGAACCCGCGCCTTCACGAAGATCTCCGCAATACCGGTTCCTGCGACAGCAGCTACATGGTGGAAGGGTTGGCGCGCTTCCGGGTGAACGTGTTCCGCCAAAAGGGCAGCTTCGCCATGGTTCTGCGAAAGCTGAACACGAAGATCCCGAGCCTCGCGGACCTCAAGCTCCCGCCAGTATTCAAGCGCATCATCCAGGAGAAGACGGGCCTCGTCTTTGTTACCGGGGCCACGGGCAGCGGCAAGACCACCACGCTTGCGGCGATGCTGAACGAGATGAACGAGACGCACCCGATGCACATCGTGACACTCGAGGACCCGGTGGAATACCTCCATCCGCACAAGCAGGCCACCTTCTGCCAGCGCGAAATGGGTAAGGACTTCTCCACTTTTGCGATGGGATTGCGCGCTGCTCTGCGCCAGGCCCCGAAAGTAATTCTCGTCGGTGAGATTCGCGACCGTGAGACGATGGAAATCGCGCTCACCGCAGCCGAGACGGGCCACGTGGTATATTCCACCCTCCATACGATCAGCGCCGGCCAGAGCATCAATCGCGTGCTCGGCATGTTTACGAAAGATGAAGAAAAGCAGGTGCGCGAGCGCCTGGCGGAAACGCTGCGCTGGATTGTGAGTCAGCGCCTTGCGCCTAAAGAAGGCGGCGGCCGCATCATGATCCCGGAAATCATGGGCAGCAACTTGCGCTCGCGCGAGGCCATCCAGCTTGGCGAAAACGATGTGCGGAACTATGCCGACATCATCGAGCAGTCCCGTCCGGATGGTTGGTGCACGTTTGAGCAATCGCTTACCGAGCGGTTCCAAGAGGGAGTCATCTCCGAAGAAACCGCGATGCTGCTCTCGGTAAACAAGAGCCGCATGCGCCAGAAGATGGATATGGTGAAGAAGCTGCTCGGAAGGGACGACGCCACCACCGAAAGCCTGAAGCTTTTCCACACGGACGAGCATTTGCCCAAAACGGTCGCCGAGGCGCAACCTGCGGCGCCCGCACCAACGATTGCGCCCGCGCCCGCGAGCACGGTGGCAATGGCGCCCGACCTGAAGCTGAAGAAGTAAATCAAGCGCGTCGGTGACACCGGCGGGCGGAGTATGGCAGAACCCCTGCCGTGCTCGCCGTCTGGCTACATACTCTGGACCCATTCGTCTTTCGCGTGGGTGATTTCGGTCCGCGTTGGTACGGGCTGTCGTACGTCCTTTCCGCCCTGATCGGTTATTGGCTGTATCGCCGCCTCGCCGAGCGGGGCTATACGGATTTGCCGGCAGCGAAAGTTGCGGACTTCATCACGTGGGTCGGATTGTTCGGCGTGCTGCTCGGCGGGCGCCTTGGCTGGATCCTGCTTTACGGCCTCTTCCAGGAACACCCGGCGGGCGACAAGACGTGGTGGCTGCGCGTGTGGGAAGGGGGCATGGCGAGTCATGGCGGGATCCTTGGGATTGTCATCGTCACCTTCATTCTTTCCCGGCGCTGGAAAGTTTCATGGACCAGCATTGGCGACACGCTCTGCGTCGTTGCTCCCATTGGGCTGTTCCTCGTGCGCTGCGCGAACTTTATTAACGGGGAACTCTACGGAAACGCGACCACGTCCAACTTCGCGGTGAAGTTCCCGCAGGAGATCTTTGACCGACGAAATCAGATCGTGGCGGACCAGGTTTACAAAGCGGCCGAGCCCCTGGCGGGGATTATCGATAAGTTTGGCAACGAGCACACGCAGTGGCCCGACAAAGTCGTCGCTGCCGTGCAGAATGATCCGACAGTGCGGCAGGCAATCGAGCCGCTCCTGACACCGAGGCATCCCTCCCAGCTCTACGAAGGGCTCCTCGAGGGCGTCCTGCTCTTCACGATTCTCTATTTCGTTCGCACCCGGCTGCGCGCGCCGCGAGGAATGATCACCGGGCTGTTCTTTATCCTCTACGCGGGCCTCCGCATCGTTGGCGAAATGTTCCGAGTGCCCGACGCAGCCTGGCGCGTGGGCCCATTCTCTGCGGGGCAGTTTCTTTCACTCTTCATGTTCCTGATTGGCGCTGCGTTCATTGCGGGAGCTTTGAAAACACGAGTCTACGAAGCGGCCGACCGTCGCAGTTGACCGGGCGCAGACTGGCTGGCAATTCAGCCGCATGAAAACGCTGCTCGCCTGTCTCGCGATTCTCCCGCTCGCCGCGTTTGCGGAAGACGACGGAAAGCTCACGATCGAGATCCCGTCATCCGTCCAGGCCACGATCGCGAAGGAGCGCGGGGAAGGAAAGATCTCGGACTTCCGCCGCGTGAATGAATCGGATGGCACGACCTACATCGTCGGGATCACGGTCGATGGAAAGAAATACGCGCTCTCCCTCGATGCGGCCGGCCGCGTGATGCGGAAGGCGCTCGATACGGAAGACACGGGCCCAAAGGAAGTCGGAATCGAAGGTGTGCCGGCGAAGGTGCGCCAGATCTTTCAGCGCGAAGCCGGAACCGCGGCGATCAAGGAGATCGAGGTGCGGGAAGCGAAGACCACGTATGTCACTGAAGTGGTGGTGGGCACCCGGACTTATCGCATCGAAGTCGACGCCGACGGCGCCCTCCTTTCGAAAGAATACGTGGGCGAGCACGAGGAAAACTGAGTCGGGTCACGGGCACATTTGTTTAGCCGCGGATGGACACGGATGAAACACAGATGGGGTTTCAGCGTGTGGACGGCGGCGCGAACATGCCGGCGGTGTTGGGCACTCTCCGGGACTACAACAAGTTTAACCACGGAGCTCACGGAGTTCACGGAGAAGGCTTCAGGCCTGTGACGTCCGTGATCTCCGCGCGCGCCGTGGTTTCAAGTCTGGGCAAACTCAATGGTGGTTGCTGACAACTTCGAAATGGTCGCTCCGGGTGTGGCCGTGTGGCGCGCCTACGATCCCGCGGTGAAGTGCGATCTGTGGTCCACCGCGGTGTTGCGCGAGAGCGGGTGGATCTTCATCGATCCCATTGAACTCTCGCCGCCTAAATTGGCTGACTTGCTCGGAGACTCGCCCGTCGCGGCAGTGGTATTGACGAGCGGAAACCATGGGCGCTCCGCCCAGGCTTATCGCTCCCTTTACGCAGTGCCGGTTTGGGCCCCTGCCATGGCGGCCGCTGCGTTGGAGATCGACGTGGATGAACGCTTCTGCGAAAGCGATTCGCTTCCTGGAGGACTGCGCGCGATTGCGATTCCCTCTGCCGGACCGGCAGAAGTTGCGCTGCTCGACGATGATGGATTGCTCTGTTTCGGGGATGCCGTGATCAACTTCGGCTCTGCGGGATTCAGTCTGCTCCCAGCGAAGTACTGCGCAAATCCTGCGCAACTGGCAAACGATTTGAGAAAACTGTTGTCTTACGAAGCTCGCATCCTGACGTTTGCGCACGGCGCTCCCATCGTTCAGCACGCCAGGGAACGCCTGCAAACGCTGCTCGCATGAAATCACTTTCTGTCATTTGCCTTACCTTGATCGCCGTGGCGGGCGCCTTTGCGCAGACTCGTCCGGCTCCGAAGATTTCGAAGCCGAACCTCGCGCCTGAACCCACGGCGCCCGCACCAACCGCTGTCGCGCCTGCTGCTGACTCATTGCCGGGAACACCGGAAGGCGAGGCTCCGGAGAAGACGATCGCGCGCTTCTTCGGCTACTTGCAGCGGAAGGAGGTCGATCAAGCTTACGACCAGTTGACGAAAGGCACGAAGATCGCCGAGCGCGCCGAAGACGTGAAGATGCTCAAGTCGAAGACGAAGGACGCTCTCGCGGTTTTCGGCGTGATGACCGGCTTCGATGCCGTGGCGAAGAAGACCGTGGGCGAGCGTCTCGTCAGCTACACTTACGTGTCGCTGGGCAAAGAGTTCCCGTTGCGCTGGCGGTTCTATTTCTACAAGCCGCAGGAGAATTGGAAGCTGATCGACCTGCGGGTCGACGACCGCTTGTCTGCCATGTTCGACGAGACAGACGCGCCTGCGAGTTCCCGCGAGCCGTAGCGAATGATTGCGGACGCGCTGCGCTTCATCCGCTTTTCGCACACGGTCTTTGCCCTTCCGTTTGCCGTCGGTTCAATGCTGGTCGCGGCGGACGGAGTGCCCGCGTTGCGTGTCGTGCTGCTGATCCTTCTGGCGATGGTTTTCGCTCGCACCGCCGCGATGGCTTTCAACCGTGTGGCGGATTGGGAAATCGATCAGCGCAACCCTCGCACCGAGGGGCGGCATCGGCTGATGACCAAGCCTGGCGCGATCGCGCTCGTGGTTGCGAGCTCCGTCGCCTTCGTGGCGACGACGTGGTTCATTAATGCCTTGTGCTTCTGGCTATCGCCCGTGGCGCTCGCGATCGTTTTCTTCTACTCGCTGACCAAGCGTTTTACGCACGGCACGCAGTTCTTTCTCGGGCTGGCCTTATCGGTTTCGCCCATGGGCGCGTGGTTCGCGGTGCATGGGGCATGGTCCTGGATACCAGCGTGGCTTGCTGCAGGCGTGCTCTGTTGGGTCGCGGGTTTCGACCTCATCTATGCCACGCAGGATTATGACTTCGATCGTGGGGAAGGGTTGCGAAGCATGGTGGTAAAGCTGGGCGTTCCCGGCGCGCTGCAACTCGCGAAGGTGCTGCATGCGGCGGCCCTGGCGTTTTTTTGCGTCTTTGGGTGGCTCGCCGGCATGCACCTCATTTATGGCATCGCGATGGCACTCGTTGCCGGAGCGCTCGTGATTGAGCATCGCAGCGCGGCGCGGCTCGATGTGGCGGGAATTAATCGCGCTTTCTTTGCGGTAAATGCGTGGGTTGGCGCTATCTTTGTTGCGGGCGTCGCCCTCGATATCTCGATTTACTGAGCCATGCGTCTCTTCACTCGACGGCAGTTCTCCACGACACTCTTTGGTGGCGCGGTCATGGGCGGTTTCTGGACGCGCTTCGTCGAACCTTGGTGGTTCAAGACGAGCCAGGTGCGTGTGCCCGTTGGGCTTGGTGAAAAAAAGGCGCTAACCGTGCTTCACTTGAGTGATTTTCACGCGGACCCGATGCCGTTGGATTACATCAGGTCCGCCATTCGTTCCGGGCTGGGCTGGAAGCCGGATCTCATCTTGTGCACGGGCGACTTCATCACCGCGAAATACGATCAGTGGGACGAATACACCAAGGTGTTGTCGGAGATGCCGCGAGTGGCGCCGACTTACGCGACCTTGGGGAACCATGACGGCGGGAAGTGGTCAGCCCGAGGGAGCGGCTATTCCGATACGGTTCTGGTTCGAGAGACGCTGGCGAAGGCTGGCATTTCATTGCTTTACAATGAATCCCGGCGCATCCAGGCGCGGGGTGTTCCGCTCAATCTCGTAGGGCTCGGGGATATGTGGGCGAGCGAAATGCGTCCGGTCCAGGGATTCGGGCAAGTGAAACACGAGGCTGGAGTGCCGACCGTGCTCCTGTCCCACAACCCGGATACGAAAGATGAGCTTCGCAACTTCAGCTGGGACCTGATGTTGAGTGGTCACACTCACGGCGGGCAGCTTTCCCTACCGCTCATCGGCGAGCCATTTGCGCCCATCCGCGACAAACGGTACGTCCGCGATCTCCATCGTCTGGATGATCGATGGCTCTACATTACCTCGGGCGTCGGTTGCCTGCACACCGCTCGTTTCAATGCGCGGCCGGAGATCAGTGTGCTGACACTGTGCTAAGGGGATAGCTGCGCGCGTCCGGGCTCGGATTCGCTCTGGATCGCGAC
>CBHXZU010000197.1:0-9210 GCA_966125105.1 uncultured Prosthecobacter sp. | reverse complement strand
ATCAAGAAAGCAGTCCTGCGCCTCGTAATTGAAGAAGTTCAAGGAACTCCAGTGGCAATCGGGCATGCGTCCGTGCATGCCGAGTTCGAGCGGCGGGTAGCTGTTCACCAATTTGCGCGCCATCGGCGGAAGCAGGTGAATGAGGTCTAGCGAGCCGGCTTCCCGGAGTTCGACTAGACTCTGGAGCAGCGGCAACACATCCTTCCGACGCTCCGGCGTCGACCAATAATTGACGAGCGCCCCGCAATCCGTATTTGCCGCCACGCGGAGCCGGCCGATGATCGCGCGCGTCCGGGAACAAAGCTTGAAGAGACGTCGCGCCTCCGAGGCGCTGCGCGCGCGCCCGATGAGAGCTGGAATGTCCGAGAAGCAGAGCACGCTGCCGCGCCGATAGCACATCCGCTCGAACCACTTCGCGTGGTCTTGCGCGATGTCGGTGTGCCGAAAGAAGTCCGCGACGTCGCCGCTCGTAATAAAAACAGGGTCACGGTGGAACTCGTTAACGTCGTGCTTTGCCAATTCCGCGTAAAGGAAAGCGCGCTGCTCGGGCATTAGCGCCTCCAGGTGCTGAATGGGCAACAGCACATGCAGAGTGCCGGCTTGCGCGACCATGTGCTGCGGGCTGAGCCACTTCTCGATCCAGTCCGGCGGAATGCGCGCTGCGTCGAATAACGCAGCGAGTTGCTGCGGCGTCGCGCCCGGAAAACTCCACCGTGGCTGCGTGCTCGGCAACGCGAAGTGCTTCACGAGTTGCTCGGACGCTTCCAGGTAAATGTAATGAAACTCGATTTCACCCCACGGCCCCGGTGCGCACCGGTGGAGTCCTGGCGGGAGCGCAGCAGGAGCAGGTGTCGGCGCAGTCGTCGGAGGGATCGTCGAATAAGTAAATGATCCCGCTGGGTTTGCGGGACGAATGCGGAGACCGGAAGAAGAGGAAGATGACACCATGCGGCGCGGACACCGCATAAACCCTAGAAAGTCCGAAACGTCCTATCCAATCCCCGTGAATTTCCCGTCACGTGAGTCACACTGACGGTCAAGGCATCTTAACCTTAGGCGACGATAAGCCCATCGCGCATCTCAAGTCGGCGATCACCGCGGGTCGCCAGTTGCGAATCGTGAGTCACGACGACGAGCGTCTTTTTCTCTTCACGCACAAGTTTGAGGAGAAGATCGACGATCGCGCCGCCGGTTGCGCTGTCCAGGTTCCCCGTCGGCTCATCGGCGAACAGAATGCGCGGATTATTGATCAGCGAGCGGGCAATCGCCACGCGTTGCTGCTCACCGCCGCTCAATTCGGACGGCAGATGGTGCAGTCGCTCTCCAAGGCCGACCCGGGAGAGCGAGGCTTCAGCCTGCTCGCGTTTCGTCGCGCCGCCAATCATCGCGGGAAGCATGACATTCTCGAGCGCGGTTAGTTCCGGGAGCAGGTGATACGCCTGGAAGACGAAGCCAAAGGCGCGGTTTCGCAGGCGGGAGAGCGCGGCTTCCGGTTGCGCGTAAATGTTGGTGCCTTCGAAGTCGACAGTCCCCTGCTCCGGGCGTTCCAAACCAGCGAGCGTGTAAAGCAGGGTGCTCTTCCCGGCGCCACTGGCACCGCAGAGGAAGACTGCTTCGCCCTGCTCGACAGTGATGGATACGCCGCGCAGTACTTCGATCCGGCGGGCGCCGATCTCAAACGAACGATGGAGGTCTCTCCCGGTAAGATGCGTCGCCATTACTTCGAGCCTTTCAGGGAAATCTCCTTCGTGACGGTCGCGCCGCCGCAACCGCTGTCATAAGCTTTTGCCGCAGCGATCGCGCGCTCGGCGAGTTCGAGCGCATCATTCTTTTCGTCATACAATGCGTGAAGCGCGCCCAGGGCATAATCGCCGCCACTGCCGATCGCGTAATATTTCGCAAAACTCGAGACGCTCATGTTGGAGGAAACGAGGAAGATTCCCCCGGGGCTTGCAATCAGAAACGTCGCATCGAGGTCGGCGAAGGGTGTTTTGTCTTCGGATCGCGATTGTTCGTTCACAAAGGGATAATCGGCACGGATCACACGCCAAAACTTAAGGAAAAACTCAAAGATTTCCTCCCGGGTGTTCAGTGCCGCGCGTGTGCTGCGTTTCTGGAGGTAATGTCCGAAAAGATCGTCGTAGACCGCCCATCCGCTGCAACCCAGCCAGGCATCGCCAATGGCGCGGATCTTCAGCGCGGAGTGATTGTCTGGAGGAGGGCGCAAATCGCCGAAATTATCCTGGCTGTCTGCGGCAATGATAAGTCGGCGACCTTTGCGAACGGCGGCAATAACGCTCATGGAATCCATTGTATTCGCATGACGGACTCGCACAGGGGAAGCAGAGACATCGCCCCGGACCCTGCACCTTCCACAGCACTCCGAAACGAACAGCTTGCCCCTTCAAAAGATCGCCAAAGACTTCAGAAGACTCGTGCAGCGCCTCCAAATCCGTCGGCAGCGCTTTCAAATTCGTCGACAGCGCGACCAAATTCCGAGTCAGCGTGCCAAACTCTACGGACTGCCGCGCCAAATACCCGATCAGTCCTTCCGAATTTGCGGACAACCCCTCCAAATGTGCGTACAGCCTCGCCAAATCCGTGATCAGCGACTCCAAATTTGCAGGCAGCGACTCCGACGACGCGATCAGCCGCTCCAAAATCACGACCCGCGGCGCGAACTTTGCCCGCAGACACGAGCTTCGCGACGTCCGCGGTCGTGCTTAAACCAATGAACGCCCTTCCATTGCGACAGGAATAGGCAGGCCGAGCAAGTGCAGCAACGTTGCGGGGACATCGACCATGCGCGGCGTCTCCGGCTTAATTTTGCGTCCGCGAATGTAGAGCATGGCATCGCCAAACGTATGCATGCCCGTGAGATGGCTCTGCGAGTTCAGCACCGGGCTGTTCAGCTTGCCCTTCATCTCGAAGCCATCCGCCGTGTGGAGAACGAGGTCCGCTGCAAGATGCGCGAACGGCCCTTCGTAGATCTCCTCCCGCCGGAACACATGCGTGATCGGCGCGAACGGCTTATCCGACCACGGCACCTTGATCTTCAATTCGCGTAACCCCGTGGCGATCTCATCACATAACTTCGGCACCTCCTCCGGTTCCACGCAGCCATTCGGCTGCCGTCCGCGCACGTTGATGAAAATGCGCCCGGGATCGAGGCTGAAGGCCCGCGTCTGCTCAGGCACAATGTCCTGCAGCGAAGCCTTCCTCCCCACACCGGGCTTGAGGACCAGGTAACCCTTTTCCTGCAGCCAGTGATTAATAAACACCTCCTGCTCGATCCGGCAAAAACCGTGATCGGCGAGGATCACCAACTCGTCCGCCGCCCGGCAGAGTCGAGCGCAATGCCCCACGATGGCGTCCACTCTCCGGTAAAAGTCGTAAACCTTCTGCCGCTGCGGGTGGTGCGGCTCCTCGAGCGCATCGAAAAAGTAGTGATGCACGCGATCCGTCTCGGTGAAGACGCCGATGAACAAGTCGAACGGCTCATGCTCGAGCAGCGCTGCGATCGTCTTCGCCCGCGCATTCAAGACTTCGTCCAGGATCTTGAAGAACTTGTCCGGATTCTCCGACGGATTATCCAGCGGCACATCGAGCTTGTAATTGATCTTCTGCAACGCAGGCAAAAGCATCGTAGGATACACGCTGCTCTCGAGGTCGCGGGCAATGAACCCCGAGACCATCACCCCATTGAAAGGCATCGCCGGGTAAGTGCCCGGCAGGTTGATCGAGATCGTTCTCCGGCCATGCGCCTGGGTGTAGTCCCACAGCGACGGCATCTTCACATGCTCCTGGTTTTGAAACCAGATCCCATAAGCATCCACCTGCGCTTCAAAGAATCCGAAGATGCGATGCCGCCCCGGATTCACGCCGGTCGCAAAGGTAGTCCACGAAACCGAAGACAGCGGCGGATAGACCGTATCCATGGCGCGCGCGTCCCCTTGTCCGACGAGCCGGGCCATCTCCGGCATCACTCCCTCGCGCATCAATCGCGTGAGCAGCGAATGCGGCACTCCATCCAGGCCGATGACGACAACGCGCTTGCTCACTCGAGGTACCCCAGTGCGGCGAGTCGCTTCTCGATCTCGGCCGTTTCTTCCTTCGTGTAACCCGGCGCGGCGGCGGATTTCCCCGTCTCCGGCTGCTGCGCAGCGGGCCCGTCCGTCGCGCCTTCCGGCTGGCATTGAAAGCTGGCGACTCGTCCCTGCATCTCGCCCGGAATCGGCATGCCGACGGCTTTCAATAGCGTGGGTGCAATGTCGAGGATATCGATCGCTCTTTCGCCCGCCGCGGCCGGCGTTCCCGGCACCGCGAGATTGAAATATCCATCCTGCGCGTGATTCGCCTCATCTGGGCCGGTGTCGTTTTCGAAAATGTGCGTGGCATTCCAGCCCAGCGTCCCCACTGCGCGCCAGTGGAGATCTCCGAAGATCGTAATGAGATCCGGCGCGATCCCTTCGACCCGCGGATAAATGCGCTGAGGCTTGTAACTCACGGTCTTCAGCGGACGGCCCATATCGTCGGTGATCGTTTCGAGATGATGCCCGAGATCGCCACGCGTCCGCTCATAGGCGGCCGGCTCCACGATCCCCTGCGGCTCACGCCCCTTCACATTCAGGAACACGCGCGCGTAATAGCCGCCCTCTCCCCACGCCGTCGTGCGCGACCAGTCGACATCGCACTTCGCTAATGGCGTTCCAGGTCCCGGCGGCTCGCTCTTCAGCACAAGGTATCCTTCCTTCCGCAGCCAATCATTCACGCAAATGCCTCCATCCAGTCGCTTCGCCCCGTGGTCGGAAACGATGAGCACGGCAGTGTCGCGGAGGTCGATGTGCTGGAGCAAACGTTCCAATTCCCGATCGAGTTGCACGTAGTAGTCGTGAATCGCAGAACTAAACTCCGCCGACACCTCGTGCCGCCGGTGCTCCGCATCCATGTAATGCCAAAACGCGTGATGGATCCGGTCGCTTCCCATTTCCACCATCATGAAGAAGTCCGGCTTGCGGCGCGCCAGCACCTCGCGCGCCACCGCGAAGCGGCGCGTGGTCATCTCCCGAATATCCGCGAGAATGCGCGCCTTATCCGCGGAACGAAAATCGCGGACGTCGAAGAGGTAATCCTCTCCGCCCAGCCACGACCGGACCTCACTTTGGAACTCCGGCGGATATGTCCACGCGTTCTGCAGCGATGGCGTGAGAAAATCACTGATCATCACTCCATTCACGCGCTGCACCGGATACGTGCCCGGCACGCCGACGACGGCGCACGTCTGCCCGCGAGCGGAGAAAATGTCCCACAGCCGGTCCCGCTTCACCCACTCACTCGTGGCAAACTCCAGCGCGTTATAGGCGTAACCCGATCGGTTGCGAAAACCGTAAATGCCGAGCGCGCCGGGATCGCGGCTGCTCATCATGCACGACCACGCCGGCACAGTGATCGGCGGAATGCCGCTGCGCATGCGTCCCCATGCGCCGATGCTTCGCAACCACGCAAACGTGGGCAATTCGTCGATCCATCGCGTCACCAGCGACGGCTCGAGGCAATCAAGACCGATGATGCAAAGCTTCATCGCGTCAGAGCGTAAGCCATCGCATTAGGGCAATTGCCAAAAGTTATTTCCGGTAAACGCGGTTCCGTAACGGTTAAAAAGTGGGTCATCCTGAGGGAGCTTTAGCGACTGAAGGACCCCGATCCATTCACGCAAGCTTCCTTGATCGGAAACTTCTATTGGCAGATGCTCCAAGGCGCAGGCAACCGCCAAGTTTCCACGCAGCACCGAGGCGCGCGGGATTTTCATCAGGATCACAACGGGCTAACCCCTTTGACGGTTCCCGGCGGCGAGCCATCGCCGGGTATTAATTCAACCGGAATGATGTCGGCTCCGGTGAATTTAATGCCGGAAAGTGATCCGCCGACACCAAGACCGAACGCCCCTTCGCCGCCATTGCCTCCGATCACGGAAGCCATGCCGGTGAAATCCCCCAGCACCTCCAGGAGAATCTTGCTGATACCTCCCCCCGCAGCTCCTCGCGCTTTTTCATTTTCCTCGCCGGCGTTCCCGCCGTCACCTGCCTCCAGGTCGATGCTGCCAATCGTCCCTTTAGCCTTCACGACTACTCCGCTGATCTTTCCGCCCGCCGCACCTTTGGCCACGCCTTCGCCCGACCCGCCTTCGCCGGCGGCAGCAATCAAGTCGATGTCCGAACCTGCCAATGCATTCAGCGTTACGCCCTTCACACTTCCGCCGACGCCCGAGGCCTTGCTCGCCTTCGTTACGATCACGCTTACGTAGTCATACGAGATTTCGCCGTACTCATCGCGATACCTGATCTTCTTCTCCACCTCCGCGCTGATACTTTTGCCGCTGCCGCCATTTCCAGCAGCCAGATGGAAGTCCGAAATCGAGTCCTCCATCGCCTGCAAGGCCACGCCGGAAATACTTCCTCCCGCGCCACCACCTCCCGCCTTGTAGATCGCGTTCCTCACCTTCACGTCCACCTCCACGTAGTCATAATACACTCCGCCGTATTCATCACGCATCCGGACCAGCTTCGTCACCGTCTCGTACAACGGCTCAATATAAAGCGAGCTGCCATCTCCTCCGTTTCCGGCTCGGATTTCCACGGTCCCTCCTTTGTTATCGAATTTCGCGATCTTCGAAACACTGCCTCCGACTCCACCGGATCCTCCTCCAACTCCAGCCGTGCCGTCTCCTGCGGCTACAGTCATTTGAAGCCCGCTAGTCCCTCCGACCACTGAAAGATTCGAAATCGAGCCTCCGGCACTGCCGTTGCCAAATTCATCCGCCTCGCCACCATTCCCGGCTTTCAGATTGAGCTCACCAATCTTCTCGAGCGTTACCTTGGAGATCTTCCCACCGGCCCCGCCGCTCTTGTCCACGCGGCCGCGCCCTCCATTGCCGGCGTAGATTATCGTGTCGGCTTCGCCCGCAATTTCCTTGAAAGTGACTTTCGAAACCGAACCGCCCGCGCCTCCCGCTCCGCCCACGGTTACATAGTCTGCGCCGTAGACGTAAATCTCCGTCCGTCCGCCTTGCCCACCCTTGCCCGCAAGCACTGAGAAACTCTCGGCGGAGTACACGTCGACGAGCACGTTCTTCACCGCCCCGCCGGTGCCGCCGGGTCGCGCGCCATACGGACTATTGTCCTCATCTTCGTAGTAGCCGTTCGCACCATCGCCTGCGACCAACCCGATTTCGGAAATCGCATAGGTGCTTTTGATTGCGACGTTCGAAATTACGCCGGCGGCGCCCCCCTTGAGGCCAAATCCCCCTTGCTGGGCGCCAAGAAATACGTCCGCGTTCTCAAAAAGATTCGTCACGCTGAACTGACTCACCGAGCCACCTGCGCCGCCTTTCACGCCTGCCCCAGCCAGACCACCTTCCGCAATTGTCGTCGCAACACCATCCAAATTGGTCTTTGTGATCGAACCACCATTGCCCGCGGGCTTCGTGTAAGCGGAGCCGCCTCCCCCTGCGACCATCGCGACGGATGCGTTTATCGCCGCAATGGTAGTTCCGGAAATCGATCCGCCGGCACCACCAGCGCCCCCTCTTTCCACCGCCTTTTGGAGAACGACATCGTAATAGACCGTCTCATAGTAAATCTCGCCATATTCGTCGCGGCGCTTCACCTGCTTCTCACGCGTCTCGACGACCGCTTCGTGGTAAATGTATCCGCCATCCCCGCCGTCACCCGCGCGGAGCGCCACACCCACTGCCACCATGGCTTTGACATTGACCGCACTGATGTTGCCCCCGGCCCCACCGCTCGCGGCTGTTTCAAATGTCTCGTCATCGACGTCCGAAGGATTCCCACCCGATCCAGCCGAGATCAGCACTTCCCCAATGACTGCACCTTCCGCGTCGATCGTCACCCCCTTGATCGATCCACCCGCACCGTTTCGCTCGACTCCGACTGCTCCGTCGCCCGCCACGAAATAGTAATTCGTCAGATCGTTAGCCTTCTTAATATCGACGCCAGAAATGGACCCGCCTGCACCGCCGCTAAACGGAGTTGCGGAACCAGCAGCGATCGACAGGTCTGAGGTCTGTTCGGCGATCGTTATTTTCGAAATGTTCCCCCCGCCCGGACCGTCGCCCGCGGCGATGCGGGACGTGCCACGCGCGAGTGTGATGCCGCTCACATCGACGAGCGGATGCTCATCCGAGCTGAAACTCAAAACTTTGCTGCCGCCGTTCAGCGAATACTCGGACTCGTCGGCGACATTTCCCGTCAGGATCTCGGCAACGCTCGGCGAACCTTCAAACCCGAGATTTTGCACGGTCACATTCTTCACCGAACCGTCGGCCAGAATCGACCCGGTGATCTTTCCGCCAACCGTCAACCCGGCAATGTCGCTCCGCCCGTCCTGCAATCGCGGTGTTCCGGATGCCGAGAGCCCGGTCACCACCGAGCCCTCGATCGCCCCGGTCACTCCACCGGAAAAGCCGTTCGAAACGAGCAAACCGGTCAATTCATCGCTCGAGAAAACCAGGTCGTTATTTAGGTCCGTGAAAAAGAAGACTCCACGCCCTGCTTTGGTTGTGGCGATTACATGATCCTTGGCGGGGACAAACTTTCCATCGCCATCCACGTCAATGACGAGCGAGTTCCCCGGCCCAATCACCAAGGCTAGTCCGGCGCCAAAGTCGGTTGCCAACGCCGGATTGTTGACGGTCACGCCATTGAGTTTTGCATCCGTTCCCGTGAAGAACACGATGGCCGGAGCAATGCGGGTTTCGAGTCGCTCAGCAGGGAAACTCGAGACGAAGGGGACGGAACGGCGCGCGTGGGCCATGAATAGTGCGGATTGTTGGAAGAGCGGCGGACTGGTGCGCGCGAAGCGCACCTCCACATACAGGCAATCTTTTCGTCCGCTTAAAGGCAAGCCTCGACTGACCTAGCCGCGCGGCTCTCGGATAACTGGCATTAGCCAACCTCCTTCAATGCTCGTGCGATCTTCACGGAGAGGGGTCTTCGTGGCACCGGCCAATGCCGCAACAATTTCCGTCGCGCGCCATCCGAGGCACCGCGCCTTCTTACTCGCGCAGCCTATTTGCCGCGGCGAAACTTCGCCCAACGCTTCTTTTGCGCCGCAGCAATCTTCGCGCGGGCTTCCGGGCTCATCACGCGGCGCTTCTTTCCACTGGATTTCACTGCCGCCTTTTTTCCAGGA
>CBHXZU010000196.1:0-9231 GCA_966125105.1 uncultured Prosthecobacter sp. | reverse complement strand
TTTTTATCGGCGGCGATGCTGGCGCAGAGGCGGGCGAGTTCTTCAGATTTTATGGCTTTCTCCTTTGTAAAGGTCATGGGCGGCAATCAACTGCCGCACCGAATCGGGGACGAGATAGCGGATGCTCCTGCCCTCCGCAACCCGCTTGCGTATTTCCGTTGCAGAGATATCCACCCGGCGTCGGACCACGGGAAAATCGTGCGGGGGCGCATCGGAAGAGCGCTCAAAGACGACAAACTGCGCCAGCCGGAGCAGATCCTCCGCGCGCCGCCACTTTGAAAGATCACGCACATTGTCCTGGCCAATGAAGTAAAAGAGCTCGTCGTTCGGATGCCGCGCCCGCCAGGCCTCGAGGGTATCGACGGTAAAGCTGGGCCCCTCGCGATGGACTTCGGAATCATCGCACTCAAAACGCGGCTCGTCCGCAATCGCGGCGCGAACCATCTGCAGCCGAATCGCCGGTGGCGCCGGCTGGCGGTCGACTTTGAACGGCGATTGCGCCGCGGGAATGAAAACGATGCGGTCGAGCGCGAGTTGCTCCAAGGCCTCCCGTGCCAGGATCAAATGCCCGTGATGAATTGGATCGAAACTGCCGCCGTAGAGCGCCGTGCGCATGCGCCGGGGAAAATCCAGAGACTGCAGGTGGATGTCGAGTTTTCAGGAGACGGCGCGACGTGTTGGGTCTCATGCGCCCAATGAGTGCTATGGGACCTATTTTTATACTTCGAAACTGAGCGCTACCTTCACTTCATCGGACTGAAGCCGCCCGGTGAAATCGACGTGCACCCGCTGGCCATCGTCCTTCACTTCTACCCAGCCAAAACATCCTTCCTTCGCGGCGGGCACGTAGTAGCCGTGATTGTAAGGCCCGCCTTTTTTACTGCCGCCTTGATCCAGCGCCGAACCGTGCATGACGGGAATCGGTGCCGCTGGGCCATCCGAATAGGAAGTCTCCCGCCCGTCGTCCGCTGCGATCATGTGAGCATCGCCGCAAAGGACGCAAAGGTTCTTGATCTGATGTTCGGCCAGGAAGTTTGAAATCTCCCGGCGTTCCTGCGCATAGCTCGCCCACTGGTCCCCCGCCCGATCGCCGATCCAGGGCACGCTGCTTGCCCAGATGATGAGGGAATGCGTGCGCGCCGCGACGAGCAACTCTTCAAAAAACCACATCTTTTGCGCGGTTCCCATCATCGTCTTGGCCGGACTGTCTGGCGTCTTATCCGACATTCGTTCGCTGCGCAGGTCGGTCATGATGAAGCGCACCCGGCCGAAGCTGAATGCCTGGAAAACTGCCGCATCTCCAGAGCCTGCGCCAAACGGGTAATGCGGCGCATATTCCCGATACACCGCTCGCGCCACCGGACGCGCCGGCGAACGGCTGTCGGCGTCATTCGGGCCGAAGTCGTGATCATCCCACGTGTAGGCCAGCGGCACATCGCGATAGAGGGCTCCCTGCGTGGAGGAGGAAAGCACCGTATCCCAAGCGGCCCGGAATAAACGCGGATCTGGCCGCGAGATGTTCTCGTAGTGCAAATCGCCGAGGTGAAGGAACAGATCGGGGTCCCGCTGTCGGATCGTTTCAAACACCGGATGCTCCGATCCCGTGCGGGCGCACGACGAGAAGGCGAACTTGAGCGGAGCCGCCTTTCCTTCGGGCGGGAAGGTTCGCAACCGCCCCGGTGGAAAGAACGAGGGACGCCCATTCACCTCGAGCGTGTAAGTGTAGGTCGTCGACGGCTGCAGGCCCTTGATTCGAAATGTCGCGACATGGCTACCGGTGGTGCTTGCCGGCTCGATCGGGACGGTATGGGGCGCGCCGCCAAACTCGCGCACGTAGAGCTGCGCTCGCGTGCCGTATGGGACTTTCGCCTTCACCGTGGCCGTCGTCGAGGTCACCGCTCCCAACCACATGGTGGGCACGCTGCGCGGATGCTCCGGCAGTCGCAGCACCACCTCAGGCTCCTCCTGCGCCGAAGCAGCGGCAGCACCAAGGCCGGCAGCGGTAGCCGTTCGGAGGAAATCGCGTCGAGTCTGAAGAGGCACGCCCGCGGAAAGTGGCGCGATAGCCGAGCGTGTCAAGGCGTGGGGATAAACCGCGACGACGGGACAGACGGGAGCAAATGCGACCGGCGGCAGCGCTGCGCTCATTTCCGGATCGCCGCGAACTCCGCGCCAACATTCCCACCCGAGCACAGCTCAGGACAGACTGTGTGATAATTGAAATTGCGAAAATCGCGACGCACACAAATGCCCGTGCTCGCGTTTTATTTTCTCCGAGGGGGTTTTGATCGGTGAAATTTCGCCCGTTTTCGGACGTTTGGGGAATTATCACACACTCTCAGGAGAGCTATGCCACCGCAGGCGCGCTTGCGGAGACTGAAATTACATTCGGCAATGCTCCAACCGCGAAGCCGCTTCCTCTCTCCGGAAGCTCTCCGCTCGACACCATCCTTCCTACGCTGCACACCCCGCGGGATGCGTTCCGCTCTACTGCACGCCTTCCTTCCCGCGCTCTGCGCGCTCTTTCTGTGCGTCGCGCGCGCTGAGGACTCCCGACCGCTCCCGACTCAACATACTTCACGTCAAATCGAAGGCTGGACGGTTCGCGTCGATGATCGACTCCTCTCCGGGGATGACGCCTCGACCGGTGAACGAGCCATCAAGCTCCTTACCGCCCGGCTCGTCGCGATCACCACGGTCGTTCCCGAGCCTGCGATTGGGAAATTGCGGGCCATTCCGATCCAACTCGATCGCGACCATGGAAAGCTCGAAGCGATGCAATATCATCCCAGCGCCGGATGGCTAAAGAGCAACGGCTACAGCGAATCGTTGGCGAAGTGTGTGCATATTCCGAAGGTCGATTTCTTCCTCTCGCCTTTTGAGAATCACCGCATGCCCTGGGTTGTCCTCCACGAACTCGCGCATGGTTATCACGACCAGGTGCTCGGCTTCGATGAAGCCCGCGTTCGCTCGGCGTGGGAAAAGTTTCGCGACGGCGGAAAGTATAAATCGGTTCTGACGAGCCCAGGCCACATGCGCGAGCATTACGGGCAAACCGATCACAAGGAGTTCTTCGCCGAAATGACCGAAGCCTATTTCGGCTCCAATGACTTCTACCCGTTTGTCGCTGGGGAATTGAAACAAGCGGAACCGGAGATCTTCAATCTCATGTCTGAGATTTGGGGTCCACTCCCCTCACGCAGTTCGGCGAAGAAGCCGAATCCTGGCAACGGTGCCGCGAAGTGACCTGCTGAAGTTAGTGAAAAGCACTGCATTTTGGCACGGAGAGCACGGACCCCACCGGAGGGGATTTCAGGTCTGAGGGCATCTCCGTGGGCTCCGTGGTTAATGCCTTGTTTGCGCGAACCGCCTCGAGTGTCGCCCAGACTTTCGGGCGCTCGCCCAGATCGCCACGGTTCCATCGCAGCTTTGGCAAGCCACGCCGCAAAGTTAGCCGCTTCGCGGGTTTGGCTGATGGCGCTTTCGCTGGACACTGTGCCGATCTCAAGCGTTGTTGCGTATCGGTGCCGATTCTCGACCAACTGCAACGTCCGCTCCGCGATCTCCGGATCTCGGTGACCGACCGTTGCAACTTTCGGTGCCGCTACTGCATGCCGCGTGAGATTTTCGGCACGGGTTATGACTTTCTGCCGAAAGCGCAGATCCTCACCTTTGAGGAACTCGAGCGCGTTGTCCGGGTATTCACGGCGCTCGGCGTGGAAAAGGTCCGCCTCACCGGCGGTGAGCCGCTTCTGCGGCGCGACCTCGATCATTTGGTGGGCCTGTTCGCAAAGATCCCCGGTGCTCATGACCTGACGCTTACGACCAACGGCTCGCTTCTCTCCGAGTTTGCTCAACGCCTTCGCGATGCCGGGCTTCACCGCATCACGGTGAGCCTCGACGCGCTGGATGATGCGACCTTCCGCAAGATGGCCGATGCGGATTACCCCGTCAGCCGCGTGATCGACGGTATCGAGACCGCAGCACGTTGCGGCTTTGCACCGGTGAAGATCAATATGGTCGTCCGGCGCGGCGTGAATGAGCACGAGATCCCTGCCTTGGTGCGGCGCTTTGGCGGGCCGAATTACATCCTGCGCTTCATCGAGTATATGGATGTCGGCAACACGAATGGATGGCGTCGTGATGAGGTGGTGCCGGCTGCGGAAATCCGCGATCGCATTGGCGAGCCGCTGACGGAACTCATGCCGAACTATTCCGGCGAAACGGCGCTGCGCTACCGGACGGCGTCTGGCGGCGAAATCGGCATCATTGCCTCCGTGACGAAGCCGTTTTGCCGGGGTTGCACGCGCGCGCGACTTGCGGCGGACGGGCAGCTCTACACTTGCCTCTTCGCCAGCAAGGGACACGACTTGCGCTCGGTGCTGCGCGGTGGATCGGATGAAGATCTTCGCAAGGCAATTGAGCAGGTGTGGATCGGGAGGAGCGATCGCTATTCCGAGGCGCGGACGGCGGAAACTGCGAAGCTGCCGAAGGCGGAGATGTCGCTGCTTGGGGGGTAGGCGTATCGCTGCCGGAGGGTCTGTCGCAGAGCGTCAGTTGAATTCACAAAACCCATCGAGGCCCCGACCTACCGAGGGCCAAACTCGTCCTTTTCTTGCTAGGTTCGAGAGCGACCGTTGAAAACCTTTCCGGTTAATGAGCGTCCCGCGAGTGGCGCGGGGTCCTTCCTCGTTCCTCGTCAGGATGACCCACTTTCACACGGATTTGGTCTTGTACATTCGCCGACGCTTACACCTTCATCACCAACCGGGGCCAACCGAGATGATCAAGGCATTCGACGATCGCCGGCATCAAGAGCGGCAGGCACTCCCCAATTGCTCGCGGGCTTCCTGGCAAATTGATGATCAAACTATGGCCGCGCGTGCCGGCGGTGGAACGCGAGAGGATGGCCGTGGGCACGATCTCATACGATTTCATGCGCATGATTTCGCCGAAACCGGGAAGCTCCCGCTCCAGCACAGCACGCGTGGCTTCGGGTGTGACGTCTCGGGGCGCGGGGCCGGTTCCGCCGGTAGTCACGATCAAGGCGTGCTCCTCGTCGCATAGTGTCCGCAGGTTTGCCTCGATCGTTTCCCGATCGTCCGGGATCAACACCCGCGTCCATTCCACATCGAGCGCGAGACGATCGGTGAAGAAGTGCTCGATCGCGGGTCCGCTTCGGTCGTCGTAGATGCCGGCGTGCGCGCGATCGCTCAAGGTGACTCGGGCAAACTTCATTCCTTGATCTTTTCTGTCACGCGGATGTCGCCGATGACCATCGCTTTGTCCACTGCCTTGCACATGTCGTAAATGGTAAGCGCCGCGATGCTCACCGCCGTCAGGGCCTCCATTTCCACGCCGGTTTTTGCCGTCGTGCTGACGCTGGCGCGAATACGGATGCCTTCGGGCTCCACGGCGAATGTCACATCGGCGACGTCGATCGGCAGCGAGTGACACATGGGAATCAGTTCATCGCAGCGCTTGGCAGCCTGGATGCCCGCGATCTGCGCAACCGTGAGCACATCACCCTTTGGCAGCCCGCGCTCTTTGAGCAGGCGAATGGTTTCCGGCGCGCAGCGCACGATGCCTTCTGCCCGCGCGGTGCGCCGCTGCGCGGGTTTGGCGCCCACGTCGACCATGCGCGCGTTTCCGTGGGCGTCGAGGTGACTGAAATCCGTCATAAGCAAAGTGTTCGCAGTTCCGCAACGTGTGGCGAGCCTTGCGAGCAATCAGAGCTGCAAAACCTGCACGATCGCTCCGGGATGGATTTCGGGGGAAGCGCTGGGAATCCGAATCAAAGCGTCCACTCCGGCCATCGCGGTCATGTCGCCGGAGCTCTGCCATTTCAATGGCACGACCGAGGCCATTCCGCCCTCAAACGTCATACGCGCCGGCCACCAGGTTTCCCGTGGATTGCCTTTCAGCGGTGCCGAGCCGCCCAGGGAAAGCTCGCACATCGGCAATTCTGCGATGCCAGAAGTCAGGGCCTCCAGGGCGGCGCGGATCACGACATGCCAGCAAACGAAATGGGAAAGAGGGTTTCCTGGGAGGACAAACGCCACCTGCCGACCCCGCGTCGCAAAGATCAGCGGCTTGCCGGGACGGAGATTGAGCGAGCCGAAGCGAACCGAATAACCCAACTCCGCCAGCGCGCGGCGGCCGAAATCGAAATCGCCCACACTTGCGCCACCGGAGATCAGGAGGATGTCGGCGTCCTCGGCGCGGCTGCATGCCTCCACCAGGGATTCCAGGCGGTCCACCGACGTCGTCTGGCCGACCAAATCCGCGCCAGCCTCTGCGATGAGTCCTGCGAGCAGCGTTGAATTGCTGTCCCGGATCTGGCCGGCGCTGGGTTCCGTATCCGGCGAGACGATTTCATCGCCCGTGCGGACGTGAAAGATTCGGCACTTTGCGGCGACGAGCGGTTTCGTATGCCCCATTTGCGCCATGAGCGATAACTCCACCGCGCCGAGTCGGGCGCCCGAAGAAACGAGGATGGTCCCCGCCTTGGCGTCTTCGCCGCGCAGGCGGACCCCATCTCCCAGGCGAGTTGCCGGCACAACGACGGAATCACCCTCGACCGTGCAGACTTCCTGCATGGCGACCGCGTCCGCGCCGCTGGGCAGCGGGGCACCGGTAAAAATGCGCGCGCATTCCCCCGGCCCTACCGGAGCACTCGGCATCTGCCCGGCAGCGATGCTGCCTGTGAGCCGCAGGAGCCCGGCTGAATCCTGGGATCGAAAGGCGTAACCGTCGAACGCGCTTCGATCAAACGCCGGGACGTCATGCTCCGCGGCCACCGGAGTCCGAAGCACCCGGCAGCGCGCCTCCAGAAGATCAACGCGTTCAGCCGGGAGCAGATGCAAACTGTCCACAATCAATTGCCGCGCCTCTTGGATGCTGAGCATGGCAGAAGGATGAAAAGACCCCTTTCGGGTGTCCAGCGTCTGGCAAGGACATGAACGAAATGACGATACGCCAGTTGCGCCCGCTGCACGTGCCGTGCTAAAGGGCGCGCGCTTGCGTTATTTGAAGGTCACCCTTGTCTGCGGCGCCGCGGCCGCGCTGATTGCCGCCGGCTTGTTTGAACTCGGGGCATTCCGTGGGCTCAACTCCCATCTCGCCGCGTTCCTCGGCTACGCTTCGGAGCCAACCGTTGATCGAGCCTCCCAGTATTGGACCATTATCTTTTTGGCGTTCGGCGTGGCGTGGACCACGATCGACCTCGGGCGTTACACCCTGAAGATCCTCGTCGCGGCCGCCGCATTTTTCGAGGTGATCACGGCAACGTGGGTCTTCAACCTATACGGTCATTTCTTCAGTCCCTTCGCCCCGATGCTCGCGACGCTGCTCGCAGTGATCGCGGGGCTGATCTACTCCGGCACGGAAGCGGGAAGCCGCAAGCGCGTCCTGCGGCTGCTCTTCGGCGAGCGCGTCTCGACAAATATGTTCTACGCGCTGGTCGACAGCGACACGCCGGTGGAGTTTGCCGGAGAACTGCGTGAGGGCACGGTGATCGTTTGCGAGATCTTCAACCACGAGGCGCTGATCGAGACGGTGGGCACCCGCGACTATGTCTCGATGACCAATGCCTTCCTTCGCCATGCGGCAGACTTCCTCGTGGAGCGGGGCGGTTACCTGGACGAGTGCGACGGGGAAAGTCTTCGCGTCGTCTTTGGCGTTCCGCTCCCCGATAGCCAGCACGCCTCCCGCGCATGCGACGCCGCGCTCGATCTCCAGGCGCGGCTCGAGGGGCTCAACCGCGAGTGCGACGCCCGCTGGGGCAACCGGCTCGACTTTCGCATCGGGGTCAACAGCGGCGAGATCGTACTGGCCGCTTACGGTTCACGGCGGCTCGGAGGAGTTTCGATTTCCGGCGAGCCGGTGGAGTTCGCCCGGCGCCTCTGCTCGGCCAACACGATTTACGGCTCCAAGATCCTCGTCGGCAGCGGAACCTTCGCGCTCGCGGAGGAAACGATCGAGGTGCGGCCGATGGAACTCATCCAGCGTTCCCGCGACAACCCGGCCCGTGAGGAAGTTTACGAACTCCTCGGTTCCCGTGGCGAGATGAGCATGGACGAATGCACACGGCGCGACCTCTTCTGGAAGGGCATCGTCTTTTACCGTGAGCAGAAGTGGGACGACGCGCTCACCAACTTCAAGCTGGCGAGGGAACTCTATCCCGAGGACGGGCCGGCTGAGTTTTACATTCGGCGAGTCGAGCAGTTGCGGAATGGCGTGGCTTCGCTCGATTGGAGCAACGCATGAAACGCGTCGCCTATCCCGCGCCGATTCAGTCCCTCGTCTCCGAGCTCAAACGCATGCCCGGCATCGGTCCGCGCAGCGCCGAGCGGATCGCCCTCTGGATGGTGCAGAGCCGGGACGCCAAGCCGCGGGAAATCGCGACGGCGATCGAATTGGCGGCGACGCAGATTCATCCATGTCCGAAGTGCGGATTCTTCACATCGGATGCGCTTTGTGAGTTCTGCTCGGATCCTGCGCGGGACGTTTCGCTCTTGTGCGTGGTGGAGCAGGCCACGGACATTTTACCCCTCGAGCGCACGGGCGGTTTCCGCGGGCGCTATCACGCGCTGGGCGGCCGCATCTCGCCCCTCGACCACGTGGGGCCGGACGACATCCGCATCGCCGAACTCCTAAGCCGGGTGCAGGAGGAGAAGCCGGCCGAAGTCATCCTCGCGCTCGGCGCGGATGTCGAAGGGGAAGCGACGGCGAGCTACATCGCCAGCCTGCTCCGGGAAGCAGGAGTTTCGCTGAGCCGGCTCGCACAGGGGCTGCCGGCCGGGAGCGGACTGGAGCATGCGGATGAACTCACGATTAGCCGGGCTCTTTCGGGGCGGCTGAAGTTTTAGCGGCGCTATTCCTCGAGAAACTTGTCGGAAAGCTTGGTGGCTCGCGGCGTGGCCGTAGGGATGCTGGTATCCAGCGTGATATCGTACGTTCCGGTGTTGCAGTAGCCGCGAAAGGAAACTTCAGTTTCCGAGAGCCACTTGATGTTCAGGATTGAGGGCCGAAACAGCTTTCGCACTTCAGGGTCGGTCTTTCGAAACTCCTCGTAAAGTGTCGAAAAGGGATCGATCTCCCGACTTGTCCACTCCTGCGGAGCCTTCTCGCTGATCAACCATACTCTCGGACCGCCATTATCCGGCGCATCGGCGAGAACGCAGCGGGTAGACTTGGCGTTCCACGCCGCATCCGTCGACCGCGGCACAC
>CBHXZU010000195.1:0-9248 GCA_966125105.1 uncultured Prosthecobacter sp. | reverse complement strand
TGCCGGTTCCGCCCGAAGGCGTTTCCTGCTGCGGCTCCTGCTCGCCTTCCGGCGGAGCAAAGTTCGGGTCGAGTTCCTTCAAGATCTCGTTGCGGGTGCGTTCGATGTCGACTTCCAGATTCTTCAGAACACGGGCGGCCACACCTTCCCCCTCACGAAGTAAACCGAGCAGAATATGCTCGGTTCCAACGTACGAATGGTTCAGAGCCTTGGCCTCCTTTCCCGCCAAGGCGAGGACCTTTTTGACACGGGGGGTGTAAGGAATGTTGCCGACCATCTTCTGGTCCGGACCGCTGCCCACCTGTTTTTCCACCTCCATCCGGACCGTCTCGAGATCCAGACCCATCTTTTGCAAAACGTTTACTGCGACTCCTTGCCCCAACTTGATCAGGCCGAGGAGCAGGTGCTCCGTGCCGACGTAATTGTGGTTGAATCGATCCGCTTCCTTTCTCGCAAGTGCCAGCACTTGCTGCGCGCGGGGCGTGAAGTTGTTCATCATGGTTGGACTGAGCTATCCCCGTGCCCTCGCCAGGAGCCGCGCACTTCGCGTCGGCCCGAGCGCCGCAACAGAGATACATAGAGAACGTGGAGGGGTTTGCTGTTGGGCGCAAGGTGCGACATCAAGACGCGCAAGATTTTTTTACTGGCACACTACTGGCGCAATTTGGCGCAGTAGCACGGGCCTGGCCCGCAGCGGTATTTCCCCCTGACATTGGCTTTTGCGCGGCATACAAGCTGCATCCTTAACTTCCACCGATGAACCCACTGACTCCTATCTTCCCCGGTTCCGGCGGCGCCACTGCCGGAGTCCGCGCCAATCCCTACATTGCCCGGACGTACACCGTGCTGCTCAACGCCCTGGCGGTAATCGTCGTCGCCGGCGTCGTATCCCACACCTACCTGCCTCGGACCACACTGATGCCGCTGGCGATCGCGGACACGATCATGTGGATTGCTTGCGGGTGGTTCGGATGGATGCGGCCACTCGCCCTGACGATGGGGCTGTTTTCGGCGATCACGGGAGCCTTGCTTGGGCAGGTCGCGCACCTCACACCGCCCGGAATCTTTGGACAGGCGTCCGCGTTCACCTTGGTGACGTTCGCGGGCCTCAGCTTTTACGTGCATATCACGAAGAAGGATTTCAGCTTCCTGCGCGGTTTCCTCTGTGCGGCGTTCTGGATCAGCATCGTGGCGACAATCATCATGCTCTTCCTGCCCGGCATGCGGGCGACCATGCCCTTTGCGGCCTTCGGCACGCTGGTTTTCGCAGCATGGATTCTTTATGACACGAGCAACGTCGTGAACCATGTAAACGACATGGAGTCGGCAGGATTCGCTGCCTTCGGTCTGCTCCTCGACCTGATCGGCTTGTTCAAAAACCTGCTGAACCTGCTCTGGTCGCTGGCTGAAGACTAACCTTTCACGCTCTATTCAAAGGCCGTCCTGCTTCTGCGGGACGGCCTTTTTTTCTTTCGAGGGGAGAGGCCAGAGACGAAGTGCGCCGAATGCTTGCAAACATGACGGCCCGGCGCGTCATCGCCGAGCCATTCAGGCCATTCATGCCTCTCGGCGCGTGCCGCCTCTCCGTCTATCCGCAAGCGACGCACACACCCCGCGCATTGACATCGCCTAATTACAGCTGGAAACCGTCCCGCCTAACCACCTATGAGCACTCCCAACGGAACTGAATCGGTCAATCCTGAGGCCCTCAATGCGTTCGTCGGAAAAATGGTATCCGACATGGGAGCGGCAGCTTCCGGCGCGCTGGTTTTGCTTGGAGATCGACTCGGGATTTTTTCGGCGCTCGCCGAAGTCGGGCCAGTCTCGTCACAAGGTCTCGCCGATCGCACCAAACTGAATGAACGCTACCTGCGCGAGTGGCTGTCGTGCATGGCTGCATCTGAATACGTCCGCTACAATACAGCGGACCAGACGTTCTCCCTTTCGCCGGAGCAACGCATGGTCTTTGCGGATCCGAACAGCCCGGTGGCGATGACGGGCGGCTATTATTCACTGGCAACGCTTTTCCTCGATCAGCCGAAGTCGGAGGTCGCCTTTCAAACCGGGCGCGGGATCGGCTGGGGCGAACACCATCCATGCCTTTTCTGCGGCACCGCCAAGTTCTTCCGCACTGGCTACGCCACACACCTCGTGCCGGATTGGATACCGGCACTCGATGGGGTGAAGGCGAAGCTCGAGTCCGGCATCAAGGTGGCGGACATCGGCTGCGGCTTCGGCACTTCTACGCTCATCATGGCGAAGGCATTCCCGAAGTCGCATTTCGTCGGATACGATATTCACCCTGATTCCGTGCGCCACGCGCAGGAACACGCGCTCGAGCAAGGTTTGACCAATGTTGAGTTTAAAGCGAGTGCCGCCAAGGAGATCGTGGACCGCGGCTTCGGACTCGTGACCATATTCGACGCCCTGCACGATATGGGCGATCCGGTGGGGGCGTCGAAGCACGTTCGGCATATGCTGGAACCCGACGGCACTTGGATGATCGTCGAACCGATGGCCGGCAATTCGCTGCAGGAGAATCTGAACCCGGTGGGACGCGTCTTCTATGCGTTCTCCACGCTCATCTGCGTGCCCGCATCACGCAGCCAGGAAGTCGGACTCGGATTGGGTGCGCAAGCCGGTGAGGCGAAGCTGCGGGAAGTCATCACGACCGGTGGCTTCACGCGTTTCCGCCGCGCAACCGAAACGCCATTCAACCTCATCCTCGAAGCCCGCCCCTGAATCTTCACCGCGACGACACGACGGGCGCGACGACGAAGCAGCGGAGTAATTGCGGATTCATTCGGACGACCGTCTCGGGTGGCGCGCTAGAATTTTAAGCACCGAGAACCGAACGCGGCGGAGCCCGCACCAAGGGAGCATGGGCCTACGGCCCGTAAGTGGGGGGATTTCAATTTCGCAGAGCAAGTTGACGGGAATAAGTCACGGCACAGCGCCACCCACAATGAAGGTCTCATTCCTGCTCGCTCCAGCAATTACCCGACTCGTGCTTGGAAGGTCTCCCGTTACGGGCCGGAGGCCCATGCTCCCCGTGCAAGCGCGCCGTGGATTTTCAGACGTTCTCGCCTGGCACGGAACCAGATCTTAAACGAAGCGCTCAAAATCACCGCGCGCTGCACACATTTTCACAGATAGTAGCACTGAGCACACGGAGCAGTTTGAGGCATGGAGGCGTCCCTCTCCGCACTTCTATGAACTCCGCGCGCTCCATGGTAAAATGCACGGTGAGTCCGCCGTGACCTCCCTGATTCCTCGCCACGCGGACCGCGTTCGCCGCGGTTCCAATTGAAATATTCGCCGTGCGCGCCGTGGTTCAATTCGCTTTGGGCCAATCGCGCCAGAGCCACCGGAGGGTGTCGGGGAAGATGGACGCGCCGTGTTTGGGGCTGTGGCTGCCGGTGCCGAACTCGAATTTGTAGTCGTAGCCGGCGAACTTGAGCGCGGCGGCCATGTCCTGGTTCGAGAGCGGCCAATTGCCGTGCAGGTTGTCGAGATCCGAGCTGCCGTCCTGCAGGAACACGCGGATGGGCTTCGGGCTCGGCTTCGTCTTGCGGATCATCGCCGGGTAAACGTATCCGCCGCGGATGTTCGTGAAGCTCCCGATCCAGCTGACGACTTTGCGGAAACTCTCCGGATGCTCCCACGCGAGAGTGAAGGCCGCGATGCCGCTGCTGCTCAATCCGCACACCGCCCACCCTGCCGGATCTTCCGTGAGCTTCACGCCCTGCGCTTTCACGAGAGGGATAATTTCTTCGAGGACAAACTTCGCGTTCGTGTCGCCCAGGGAATCGTACTCGAACGAACGATTGCTGCGGTCTTTCGCTCCTTCCACCGCCGCTTTGAACACGCCCGGATTGATGAAAATGCCCACGGAGACCGGGATATCTTTTTTCGCGATCAGATTATCGAGCACGACCGTCGCTCGGATGTTGCCATCGGGCTTGAGATAGCCGGATCCATCGAAGAAAATGTGCACGCACGCGGGCTTCGAGCCGTCGTATTGCTTCGGGATATAGAGCGCCCAATCCCGCGAAGTGGCGGGGAAAATCTTGCTCTCCGCGAACGTGAACTTGCGCACCTCGCCTTGCGGCACGCCGGTTTGCGGTTGGGAATCGGGGCCGAGGACGTAGTCCTTGTCTTCGGCAAGCACGGTCAGGCCACTGAGCAGGAGCGCGGCGAGGAGTTTCATGCGAGGTGCCGAAGTAGCTCCCGCGTCGCGTTGGCGTCAACGCTCCATGAAATCGAGACGACCGCCCCCGTCCTACTACGGCGCGCCTGATCCGGCGGACTCTTCCAGCCATTTCACCAGGACACTGCAAAGGGCCATCTTGTCGGCGATTGGCTCAGGTTTCCCGCCGGGGGTCACAAAACCGAATCCATCTCCCCATGCCGCGCCGTTCACCACACACGCGTGGGTCTTGCATACCGCGAGCTGGCGCTCCGCAGCCGCGAGCACGTCGTCGCGACTTCCTTCCATCTCATATTTCCAGCCCACCAGCTTTGCGTCCGGAAAGAGGCCGTGCAGTTGCGGAAGCACCTTGGTCGTTGGCTCCAGGTGAAGGATCAGGTTGCCCATGCGCGTCGGGACCTTGCCCATGGGCGAAACTTCACTGCCACCCTCCGTGGCGATGCTCTGCACCCGGTAATCACAAAGCGCCGCAGTATGGAAAACTGCGTCGGCCTTCCCAGCGTATCCGGTGAGCCTCCAGACCAGGTCGTCATTCGTGGAAAATGGGAGCACTTCCACCCGCGGGGTCGGCAGGTGCGACGTGGCGCCAACGCCTTTCAAGCAAAGCACCGTGTGCCCGGCCTGGGCGAGCTGGTAGGCGAGCATCAAGCCCAATTCGCCGGTGGAAAAGTTGGTGAGACGGCGAACGTAGTCGATCGGTTCATAGCTGGGGCCGCACGTAACGATGACTCGCATGCCATCCACAGTATGCAAGCAGTGTGCCGCTGCTCAAGGCTTGCGAAGGAGTGCTTCACGCGCACGATAGGCCGCGACATGGATCGCGCCACTGCCAGCCAGCAATTGAAGGATCACTGCAATACCGTCTCGACTGCTGTGATGAAGATGCACCCGCTCCTCAACGCCCTCGGCGACGACGCCACCAAGGCGGAAATTGTGAAAGCGCTCTTCGAGGTCACCAAGAACGTGGAAGTGGTGAAGAAGCAGGTGATGCGGCTGGAGAAGCGGGACGATAGTTCGCTGCTGTAGCTTCGAATCTGAGAGCCGCGTTTGCATTCGCGGAGAATGCATTAGAGGGCCGAAAGCTCGATCGCATACCAGCCCAGCGCAACACGCTGGGTGGAGAAAATAAAATGCATTGAGCGCCAACGGCCCGCCGCATTGGCTCGATTCTGCGTCGGGCTTTCAGCCCTCAATCGCATTCTCCGTCGTAACCCGGCCTTCGGACCGGGCTGGTATGCATTCGGGCCTTCGGCCCTCCAAGTCACGCCTGGCACAAAGGATCGTGGTTTTCAGGCATCAAGGCATGCGGACTACTTTGCCGCCCGTCCCAACGCTCCCACCGTCCAGATCATCGGATACAGCTTCTCGTAATACCAGAGCTTCGCGAAATAGAAGCCGATGGGCGCGGGGGAGCGCCATGAGCCGTCTTCCACTTTCGCGGCGAGCCACTCCACTCCGCGGTCGGTCGCTCCGACATGCGCCGTGCCGGCCAGCGCTTTGACAGCCAGGGCCGTCTCCTCCGCGGTCGATGGCGCGCCGGTTGCGCCTCCCCAGCCGCCGTCCGTGTTTTGCACCGAGACCAGCCACGCCGTGGCCGCATCCAACATTTGGAGCACTGCCGTTTCGCCGGCATCCCGGAGTTCGCGCAAGGCGTAGACTACGTGCGTCGTCCCGTAGACGGGATTTTCCTCGTCAGGCACATGCTCATTTCCAAACCACAGTGGGATCCATGAGCCGTCGCTCCGCTGCTCACGAGCTAGAAACGCGATCGCCTTCCTGATCGCGCGGTCCAGGCGGTCACGGTCTGATTTCGGGAATTGCCTGCGCCACGCGTTCCACGCTCGCAACGAGTGCGCGGTGAGATCCGGCGAACTCCGGTCAAATGGCAGCGCGCCCCAGCCGCGGCAAAACGTCGGGATTCCGCCGTCGCGATTTTGCAAGCCGAGCAGCCAACGGCACCCTGCGAGCCCAGCGCGCTCCGTTTCGGCATCAACCACGCCCAATTTCAACAGGGCGAGCAATGCGCCCGGCGTGTCGTCAGCATCGGGCACCCCGCCCGGCAGATCAGTCCAGGCCCAACCACCGGCCGCCGCGTGGGTGTAGGGATGCTCGCGCGTCCACTGTTGCTTTAAGATCCACTCGCGAAGCGTGAGCCGTTGCTCGGGCGCAAGCGATCCGGGTTGATACGACAAAGCCTTGATCGCGAGCGTCGACGTCCACGTCGCGAGATTCGTGTCGATCGGCCAACTCCCGTCCTCCCGCGCCGAGGCCAGCAGGAACTCCACTCCGCGCTTTGCCACGATGTTTTCGCGGAGGCCCATCGATCCCAGGCTCATGGTGACGAATGACGTGAGCGGCGTGGCTTCGAGAAAACCGCCATTCGGCGGCTGCAACGTTTCCAGCACGCGCAGCGTTTTGGCCCGCGCCGCCGCGCGCAGCGATCGAGTCACAGGGTTCCGCGTCGGCGCGTGATGATGGATCACCTGGCCGATCGCGATCAGGGCCGGAAGCGCATAGCTCACCACCGGCAGTCGCAGCATTCCCCAGAAGCGATGCGAGACCGCGGCCAGTTCGAACGGCAGCTTCGGGATCACTCGCCAGCCTTCTTTTCCCAGACGACCGCTCACGCAGAGGGTCATGAGAATCGGCACGGAAAAAGTGCGGTCCTTGCCGTAACGCGCCTCGATGCGCTTCGCGAGCGACTTTATCCCACCCGTCTCGTGCACCTTCAGCCATTCCTCCGCCCGGCGAATCGTGCTCGGAAATCTCGCATCCGCCGTTGCGGCGCCGAAAGCTGCCCACACCAGCGCCGTGGTGGAAATGTTCGATTTGCTCAGCGTCGTATCGCCCCACCCGCCGTCCTCATTTTGATACCGCGCCAACCACCGCAGTCCGCCATCGATCAGCTCGGCATGGCGCTCACGATCAATGGTCACCAGCGCGACGATTGCCGTCGCCGTCGAAAGCGCGCTGGAGGAAAGATGTCCCTCCCAATGCCCATTCGGCCCGAGTTCCTGGAGCAACGCAGCGGTCGCCTTCTGCAGCGCGGCGGCCGCGCGAGATGCCGTGGCGTTCACTTCGCGAGTTGATCGCCTTCCCGCTTCCGCGAGGGCACCAAGGCGCAGGCGTCCTTGCACCCAAACACGCGGCTAAGCACCAACCGGTTCTTCGCGATCCACGCATAAACGATCTCCGCGATCCATATGACACCGGGTACCCAAAGGAGAAGTCCGAGCGGCACAAGCAGCGGCATGCGCAACGCCAGGAAACGGATCGATCTCGCTCCGCGGTGCAGATTGCCCGACGTCGTCACCACATGCATGGCGGCGCGCAATTGCTCGGCATCCACTCCGGGCGCAGCCTCGCGCGCCTCCGGCGAGGATAACGGAACCACGCGCGCTACGTGGAGCCAGTCGAGCCACGTGAGCATCTTCATCTGGAAGACGCACAGCGGGCACTGATCATCGTAAAGCACGAGGTGTTTCGCCATCGGCAAGCAGCATAACGCGGTTCCGGCATTTGGCGAGCGAGGCTTGCGCAGTGCCCCGCGCGCCCGCACTCTGCGGGGCGTGAGCTACGTCCCCTACGATCCCGAAGTGTGGCCGTCCGCAACGACAGAACCGAACCGCCATTCCCGCGTCGCGAAGTGGATATGGGGAGTCGTGCTCTACCTGCTGGCGATCGTTGCGTGGGTCGCGTGGATGAAAATGCCTCCGGCGATTCGGTCGCCGCTGGCCTTGATCCCCCTGGCCGACGGAACCGAATTGCGCCTCGTGCATGCCACCATCGGCCCTTACTCCGGCGTCTCCTACAACAGCACGTTTGGAAACCGAATTCGAATTCGCGAAGGCGCCACGGCATGGGGAATGAGAGACACCGGCGCGAGCGGAGGCTGGATCGTTCTTACGCAGTTCAGTCCACGAAATGAAACATTCACCGACCCCGCGATCGATGATCTCGAGATTGTTGAACCGGGCGCTCCATATTCGCTGGTTCCGGCTCAGAAGCAGTCGAACGGCGCGCCTTACTCGGTGATCCTGTTTCACACCGTTCCGCGCCGAACTCCGACACTCACGTTGAGGTTCACTTTCCGAGGCGCTCAACAACAGGCCACATTCGCCAACCCATTTTACGCTCCGGGGAATCCGCAATTTGTTCCGTCGCCAGGAGCGATCGTCCAAGCCGGACCGGCGCCGCTGCCGCAGCAATTGGAAGCGGGAGGGTTCGTCGCACGCTTCGAAAAGGTGTTTTTTCGAACCACCTTCAACTCGGCTAAATTCAGCCCGATGCCAATGGAGACGGCGCAAGCGAGCTTGAAGGTGACTTCCCCGCACACCGCCTCGACCGATTTCCAAGTCTCGGAAGAATGGTTTGATCCCACAGGCAACAGGGTCAAAGACGGCGTTCTCCCGTGGAGCGAACCAGTTTGGGGTCTGCGCGTTAAAGTTTGGGAGGGCACAACTTTCCCGATCCCGGCGAAGCGAAAGGTCAACATCGGAAACATCAATGTGCCGGTGCCCGGTCAAATCGTTGCGCTTCAGGTTCCGCAAGAAATGAAGAATTACGGGGTGACGGACATCCTGGCCGTGGGCGCCGGCGATTACTCGCGGGTGGGACGGAAGCTGACGGGCCGCGCGGTCACGGGAGGCGCGGTGGTTTCTTCGGTGAACCTCAATGGATTCATGCCGTTCGGAGGGTTCACTCCGTTGACGTGGGAAATCCGAATCCTTTCGGTAAGCCGGAAAGACCCGGACGAACGCGCCCGAGTTCGCGTGCTTGCCGGAGATGAGATTTGCCAGGCCAATTCAACGGGGAGCAGCTCCAGCAATGATGCGCGGATGGAGCATCTCGGATCGATTCGCTCACCGAAGAGCGGCCAGATTCAAGCCGGCCAACCGGTGAGCGTAGAGGTCTTCCAACCGATGACGTATACCTTCGAGTTCCAGATTCCGCGCCCGGAGTTCACGCGCCGTTGAAATTAGGCGGATTCAACGCCCGCTTGCCGCTCCCGATCTTGTGCCATACGTTGATCGTTCTC
>CBHXZU010000194.1:0-9252 GCA_966125105.1 uncultured Prosthecobacter sp. | reverse complement strand
CCCGTTGTGCAGCGAGATTTGAGAGGGATTCACCTCGAGAGCCGCAATTTCTCCCTTCGGCTGAAACTCGGTGTTCCCCGGCTCCATCTTCTGCTCGGTGATTGCGTTCGCGACGAGAATGGCGGGCGCAACCAGAGGGGCGAGCGTTGCGGTGAGAACGCGAAGGCTAAACATGGACATGGTGGGAAAACAGAAAGTGTTCTGAGGGTTAATTACGGGAAGAGCGGAGCCTTAGGGGGAGGTGTGATGAACTTCCGACTTCCAACGTCCAAGTGGAAGAGTGCGCCTTCGGCGGGCTGTTAGGAAGGGGCCCCCCCGCGCCGCGCCATGCGCGTTCGTTACGCCACCATGTGTCGCCTCCGGTTTTGCTCCCAAAGGTCACTATTTAAGCGTCTTCCGGAAGCTGAGCTCGTTCTTGAATGGCGCGCGGGCATCGCTCTGGCGAGCCGTGATACGGCGCAAGCGTGCTTTGCGGCGTCCGCCTTCGAGGGAATTCGAGGATCGCGCAGACGCTGCCCGATTCTGAAAACTGAGGCGCGTGGTTGCTGAAGCCTCGGTAGCCGGCGCGCTGACTATCGCACCCAACGTCTACCTCACCCACCGACCACTCACAGAAGCCGGCACGGGGAGCTCTTCGGTCATATACTGACTCTTTCCAACCAATCCCCACATCGGCACACCCGTGGCGGAGCGGAACTTCTGGCTAAAGCTCTCGCCAGTGTGGCAACCCCAGCTGCGCACCAGCGCGTCACTCGTGAAAATGCCGCGCCGAATCTTTCCGAGCTCCTTCTCGTGCAGCCAGCACTTCGAACCGGAGTCGATCATGTTCGAATAGTCGAACATGAAGCACGCTCGGTTGCTATGGCCGAAAAACTCGAGGTTCGCGATTTTGACGCGATCCCGCGGCTGACCAACGTTGAGGTAATTGATGAGCTGATCCGTGTTGTCGAACCACAGGAGCCGCACGTTGAACGCATCACGAACGCTGGAGATCAGGCTCGCATAGTCGCGGTTATCCTGGCGGCTGCGGGAATTGTAGGCCGGACGATAAACGAGCCAGGTGATCTGTGCGTCTGGGTTCGTCTGGCGAATTTGCTCGATGCGAATGCGCGCGGCGCGGACGAAGTTCGCCCACCAGTTGTCGTGGGGCTGGGCCTTCCACTTCTCCCAGATCCAAAGCGATACCCCGCCGCTCACGATAACATATTCTCCGGGCGTCCTCGGTTCCTGCGGCTGGATTGCGGCTGCTCGAGGCAGCGGCGAGAGCGCGAGAATCAATAAGGCGAGCAGGATCCGAGTCGGCATGGCGCGGAGATTAGAGTCAGGAATTCGATTCCGAAAAGAGAGAAGTCGCGCGGAAAGCGGTCGTCGATGACCGGTGAAGCGTCCGCGTTGAGCGTCGCTTACGTTGACGTTGGGCTATCCGGCGGCATGCCGAGCTTTTCGCGAAGCCGATTGATCTCCTCGCGCATCACGTCGCGCCGGGCCTGCAAGACGCTCACGTGCTGCTTCGCGCGCTCCAGACCAGTCTTCAGAGCTTCGGTCTCGGACTTTGCGTTGTCCCGAGCAGTTTCCGCCGCATGCAATTGATCGAAGTGCTTCTCCATCTCGGCCTCGAGTTCGAGAACACGAGCGCGACTTTGCTCCTTTTCCGTGGAGAGGCGCCGCAACTGCTCTTGCGCAGAGCCAAGATCCGCCGTGGCCTTGGTCAATTGCTCGGTCAACTTGGACCGTTCTCCTTCAGCAAAGCGGGCGCGTTCTTCAGCTGCGGCGGCGCCCCTCTGCGCAACATCAGCCCGGCCCGCAATTTCCTCGTCCTTGGCACGCAGGCGCTCCACGGTAGCTGTGAGCTCCTTGAGTTCGCGTTCACGTTCCGCGAGTCGGTTTGCCAAATCCGATGAGCTGCCACCCACTCGCGACAGCTCTCCCTCCTTCTCCGCAAGCTGCGCGGTCAAGGCCTCCACGCGGGCCGCCAATTCCTTCTTTTCCCGGTCGCGATCGAGCAATTGCGCCTGCACGCGCCGGATCTCTTCATCCTTCGCCGTCTCGACGGACTTTGCCGAATCCAGCGCCTGCTTGAGCTTTTCCACCTCGGCTTCGCGAGCGTGGAGATCATCAAGAAGACTGTCGACGCGCTGTTGAAGTTCGCGTGCTTCCTCGCGGAACTCCTCGGCGCTGACCTTCACGCGATCCCGCTCCCCTGCGGCGTTCAGCACCTCTTCGCGAAGTTTCAGGATTTCGGTTTTCGCTGCTTCGCCGGTCTGGCCGTAACGCTCGATGGTCTTCTCGCGCTCCGCCGCGACCGAAAGCGCCTGGTCGCGATCGAGGCGCGCAGCCTCGAGCGCCCGCGCCAGTTCGCCGAATTGCGAACGAATCTTTTGCGTCTCCTCGCGGGCCGCGAGCAATTCTGCCGGCAGCATCTCGGTGGCGATGGCCTTCGCTTTCCATTCATCCCGTTCCCGGGCCGAGGCCGCTGATTTCGCTTCGAGCTCGATCAAACGACGCTCGGCCTGCGACGACTTCGTCTGCAGGGTTGTGAGTTCGGCACGCAGGGTGCCTGCCTCTCCCCGCAAAGCTTCGATTTCGCCGGCCGACTGGCCAATTTTCTCAATGAGTTGATCGCGCTCCGCCGTGACTGAATTGAGCTGCTCGCGCAAGGGCGCCAAAGCTGTCAGCTTCGTGGAAAGTTCATCACGGTCCTTCTGCGCCTGTGTGGCTTCAGAACGAAGGCGCTCGATGACAGGTCCGGCCTCACCAGGAGCGACCAAAGCGGTCGTGTCGACCCTGCTCCGCAATCCCTCGCGATCGGAATTGGCCGCGGCCAACTCTCCCCGAAGTTTTTCCAGTTCCGCCGCCGCATCCTCATTTGCTGAACGAAAGCGCTCGCGTTCCGCCCGAAATTTATCGCGCTCAGCGGCGGCTTGCTCTGCGTCTGTCCGCGCCTTCTCAGCATCTTCCCGGAGTTTTTTTGACTCCGCGATCGCGGCATCCAGGGCCGTCTGCTTTTGCTCGATGTCTTTATAGAGATCGTCGACACTGCCAGCGACGACGGCGAGGCGGCGACGGGCGACGACCACGACGGGCGCGTCGCTGGTCGGCGGAATGATGAGCGTGCTGTGGCATGACGGGCAATTCACGCGCACTCCGACCGCTGCCGTGTCGACGGCGATCTTCTGGGAGCATTCCGGGCAGCGGAACTTGATGTCAGCCATAGTTAAAGGTGCAGCCGCCGCAGAGCAGTTTATCTGATCCGCGAAAAAAGCTGAGCCGCGTATTAATCAGCTTTTTCCAAGCCTAAACAAAGGCTTTTTTTCTTTTGCGAAGAAGGGCTGGCTTTTTCGCAAAGGCTGACCATGTTCCCGCGCCCTGTGAGCGCACGAACGAATCAATTTTCGTTCTCCCTAGAACTGCCGCCAGGCGACTTTGCCGCTTTCATCTTCGATTGCGACGGGACGCTGGCGGACACAATGCCGACCCATTTCAAAGCATGGCAGACCGCTTTGGGAAAAGCTGCGAGCGATTTCCCTGAAGCCATGTTCTACGAACTGGGTGGCGTTCCCACGTCGCGCATCGTCGAGATTCTGAACGAGCGCCATGGTTATAATATCCCTGTGGCCGAGACGGTCGCCCGCAAAGAGGCGCTCTTTCTCGAGCTCAGCGTCCAAATTGCGGCGATCGAGCCCGTGGTGGCACTCGCCCGTGAATGGCATGGGCGCAAGCCGCTGGCAGTAGCCAGCGGAGGTCATCGGCGGATCGTGCTTAACACGCTCAAGGCGCTTGGCATCTGCAATCTCTTCCAGACAATCGTCTGCAGCGAGGACTACCTGCGCGGCAAACCGCATCCGGATCCATTCCTGGAAGCGGCGCGGCGCTTGGGTGTGGCGGCGGAGAAGTGCCTCGTTTTCGAGGACACTC
The DNA here is from genome assembly GCA_966125105.1 of uncultured Prosthecobacter sp. GTDB lineage: Bacteria > Verrucomicrobiota > Verrucomicrobiia > Chthoniobacterales > Chthoniobacteraceae > SXWH01. Next base: position 5,337 of record CBHXZU010000194.1, on the reverse strand, counting down.
AGACCGGGATACAGGCAGCGACTGCGGCGGGCATGGCGAGTGTGCTGGTTCCGGGACCGGCGCGGCCCATGCTTAGCTAGCCAGCCCCGGTGGCGCAGCGCCAGCGGAGGCAGCCATCGCTTTTGCTTTCCCTATGGCTGGGAACCGTGGGTTGCGTGGGCTTTTTGGTTGGGAGCTGCGCCCTGCTGGACATGGGTTTCTGGCACGGCCGCAAAAGGGGCGGCATTGGACGGTTTGTCACCGCCGAGAACGAACCGGTGTTCTTTTGGTGCTTCACCTCAATCGTTTTTCTCATCGGTGGCGCTACTCTCGGCTTCGCGATTCGTGAGCTGAGAAACCACTTCCACAGCCCATCGAAGAAGCGTGTTTGCCCTCCGGCCAATTCTTGATTTCCCGAAGAACGGCGAAGGTGTCCGATGAAGGTTATCGGATTGCTCGACCTTTGCTCCGATTCTTCAAGTAGCGGATCGTCCTCCGACTCAAAGGCCGCGATCCCTCCCCTGCCACCTGGACATCGTGCCTGCTCGCGCGTTTTCCCAAGTTCTCGACCGTTCTCGTCTTCCCCTGACGCAGAAGGAGTTTCGAGGTCGGCGCATTCGAAACGCACTTTTTTTGCATAAGATTGAACTTTTCTGTTGCGAGAATTTCGAAGCCCGGTTAATTCGCTGTCGTCTTCGAAGCAATTCGGAGACTCCCTCCTTCCCTGGAACAACAGACGCGTCCCGCAGCATGAAAGTGCTGCGGGACGCGTTATTTCTACACGGGATCACGGATTGGGCATTCCCTCTCCCGCAGGCGGTTCACGCCGTGCTCGCCTTGAATCGATCTCCCCCTCATGTTCCCGCGGATGACATTTCCGCCGTTGGATTTCTCAAAGATCCGAACGTACCCCGTAGCCGATCGCGCAAACAAGGTGGCTGTCGAAGCGTTCGCTCGACCGCATGAGGCCGGCTCCAGCTTCCAGTCTTTTCTCGATAGCCTGCCGGACTTCCTGGCGGTGCAGGATTTGAAACTCGTCGCGCAAGCGATCGTGACGGCGGTAAAGGCGGGCCGACCGGTGCTCCTGATGATGGGCGCGCATTCGATCAAGGTGGGATTGAATCCCCTGATCGTGGACGGCATGCGCCGGGGATTCATCAATGCCGTGGCGTTCAACGGCGCGGGGGCGATTCACGACTTTGAGTTGTGCTACCAGGGTGAAACGAGCGAAGACGTCCAGCGCGGCCTCAATGACGGGACCTTTGGAATGGTCGATGAGACCGGGCGCATGATGAATGCGGCGCTGGCCGACGGCGTGAAGCGCGGATTGGGCGCCGGGCGGGCGTTGGGCGAGGCTGCCAAAGACTTTCCGAATCGGCACTTGAGCATCCTCGCGACTGGAGCCGAATTGGGCATTCCCGTGACCGCGCACATCGGCATCGGCACAGATATTACTCATCAGCATCCGACCACTCGCGGCGACATTCTGGGTGAAGCGAGTTATCGGGATTTCAAGACCTTTGCGTCCGTATGCGCGCAACTCGAGGGTGGTGTCGTGCTGAATGTCGGCAGTGCCGTGATCATGCCGGAAGTCTTCCTGAAAGCGCTCACCGTCGCCCGGAACCTCGGGAACAAAGTGGAGAAGTTTACGACTGCGACACTGGATATGACACGGCATTATCGGCCGAGCGAAAACGTGCAGCGGCGGCCCACGGCGCTTGGCGGCAAGGGCGTCTACATTGTGGGGCACCATGAGATTAACGTGCCGCTGTTGTTTGCCGCGGTGAAAGAAGGGTTGGGCCGGTAGCGAGCCCATTCCTGAAAACATCTGCCGACCGTCCACAAACGCCCTTAGGTTTTAGGCTGACCTTTCCTTCGTCTTCTCCCGTGCAGACTTTCGTCTTGGCCCCTGCTCTGCGGGACGGAATGTTCTGCACACTTTGAATTCTGCCTCGCTAACCCGTTCTCGCGCCGCACAGCTTCTGAATCCGGACCGCCGCATCCTCGTGGTGGGCGAGATGATGCTGGACGAGTTCATCTGGGGAAAAGTGAGCCGCATTTCGCCCGAGGCGCCCGTGCCGGTGGTGGAGGTGCAGCGGCAGACGTTCAATGCCGGCGGCGCAGCTAACGTTGCGCGCAATCTCCGTGAACTCGTGAAAGACGTGCACCTGGTGAGCCTGATCGGCACCGGGCCGGATGCGATGACGTTGCGTGAAATACTCCATCACCAAGGCGTTCATCTCGATGCCGTGATCGCCGATCCCGAGTACACGACGATCCGAAAGACCCGCGTGATTGCGCGCAATCAACAAGTCGTGCGCGTCGACCGCGAGGAGCGCCGCAGTTTTACCGAGGGACAACTCGAGCGCGCGCTCGCTCAGGTGAAAGCGATTTTGCCTTCGCTCGATGCGATCATCATTGAAGACTACGACAAAGGGCTGCTCACCCAGCCGTTCGTTGACGAGTTGATCGCCAGCGCGCGCGCCCTCGGAAAGATCGTCGCGGTCGATCCAAAGCCGTCGAATCCAATCGCCTGGCATGACGTCACCTGCGTCACCCCCAATCGCGGCGAGGCGTTTCGCGCGGCGGGACGGCCCCTTACCGACCCGATCGATCCCCCGCTCGAAGATGCTTCACTCATGGATGTGGGAAGGATCCTGCTGGAAAAGTGGAAAAGTGATCATGTCCTCGTTACTCTCAGCGAGCAGGGCATGATGATTTTCGATTCGAAGCAACCGCCGTATCATATTCCCACTCGCGCCCAGGAAGTGATCGATGTCAGCGGCGCGGGAGATACCGCGATCGCGGTGCACACGGTCGCGCTGGCGAGCGGCGCCAACCCGGTCGAAGCCGCGGAGATCGCCAACCACGCAAGCGGGATTGTCGTTGCAAAAACGGGCACGGCCGTCGCGACGCGCGAGGAAGTGCTCGCCAGCTTCCATCCATAGCACGATGCCGGGCGAGCGCCGCAGCCTCATCGTTTCCCTCCACGATGTCTCGCCGCACACCTGGGATTCGTGCCGGCGCATTCTCGATGCTTTCAGCCGGCAAGGGCTCACCGCGGTGTCGCTACTGGTGATTCCCGACCACCATCGGCGCGGGCATTTTCGCGAATACCCGGAATTTTGCGAATGGTTGCGCCAGCGCGTGGCGCTCGGTTGTGAGGCCGTCATTCACGGTTACTATCACCAGCGCGCGCCCAAGGCGGCCGAATCAGCCCGCGATCGCTTCATCACTCGCGCCTATACCGCGGGCGAAGGCGAGTTTTACGATATTTCGCGCGACCAGGCGAAGTCGCTGGTCAGCCGTGCCCGCGAGGAATTCCGGGCGGCGAAATTAAACCCTGTCGGATTCATCGCTCCCGCATGGCTGCTCAGCGCTCCAGCTGAGCAGGCGTTGCGCGACCTTGGCATCGCCTACACGACCCGTCTGAAAGGGATCTGGGATCTGCAGCGCGAGCACGTGACGCAGAGCCAGAGCCTATGCTGGAGCGTGCGCGCCATGTGGCGGAGGGAGGTGAGCCTCGCCTGGAATGCTTTCCTTTTCCATCGGCTCGCGAGGCGCCCAGTGATGCGCATCGCCGTGCACCCAGTCGACCTCGCGCACCCGCGGATCTGGCGGCAGGTCACGCGCCTGATCGCCGCGGCGCAGAATCAACGCCGCGCGCTTACCTACGAGCAGTGGGCGTCGATTTGACTTCACCCCGCAATTGCCTATTTCAGAAACGACTCATGACGCTGCAATTCACCAAGATGAACGGAGCCGGCAACGACTTCGTGATGATCGACAACCGGGACCTTCGCTATTCGCTCGATAAAGCGGCGATCGCCCGGCTGTGCGACCGCCATCGCGGGATCGGCGGCGATGGATTGATTGCGGTGGAGCCGGCGGAAGGAAGCGCGGACTTCAAGATGCGCTATTACAATGCCGATGGCGGCGAGGCGGAGATGTGCGGCAACGGCGCGCGGTGCTTCGCGCGCTTTGCGAGCAAGGTCGGCGAAAAGACCGGAAATATCACCTTTGAAACGCTCGCCGGCGTCATTGGCGCGGAGTTGATTGGCGACGAAGTGCGCCTCGCGATGTCGGCGCCGCACTCCCTCGCGCTGGCGACGGAACTCGGCGTCGATCGCGAAAAGCTGAAGGTGCACTTTCTCAACACGGGCGTGCCGCACGCGGTCGTCTTCGTGGACAACCTCGAGAAGACCGAGATCGTCCGCCTCGGGCGCGCGCTCCGCTACCACGAGCACTTTGCGCCGAAGGGAACGAATGCGAACTTTATCGGCGAACTCCCGGGCGGCGCGATCGCAATCCGCACCTACGAGCGCGGCGTGGAAGACGAGACCCAGGCCTGCGGCACGGGCGTGACCGCGGCTGCGCTGATTTTCGCGAAGCTCACCGGTGCTCCTTCTCCGGTGAACGTGAAAGTCCGTGGTGGTGAAACGCTCACCGTGGGATTTGACGTCGATGGCGACGGCTGGAAGAACGTGACGCTCAAGGGTCCCGCGGACTTTGTCTTCCAAGGAGCGACGGAGCTGAAGTAACCGGCAAAGGAAGTCCCTTCCTCGTCGCGGCGATTGCCCGATGGCGTTTGCGTTGGCACGACCTCCTGACCGGAGGCCTGCAGCTTGCTCGCAGAACGCTCCACCCGCGCCGCAAGAGTCCAGGCGCCGAGAAGCGCGGGAGAGGATTTGAGGTGGATGCGCATGAGCAAGCGAAGAACGCGGACCGCCTTCATTCCCTCGGCCGCGGCTATCTTTACGCCAGCCGTGGCGGCGGTGAGATCGGCTTTGCCTCCCAGCTTCACGTTGGTAGCGGCGCGGTAGGCGGCGATCTTCGCCTGCAGATCGGTGATGAAACTCGCGGCGAGTCCGCGTTCCATGAATTCGGCGATCATGGGGTGTGCGCGCTCGGCGAACGTCTCCGCGGCAAGAATCATCTCCTCACAGCGTGGCTTCCGCGGCAGGCGAAAAAGTTCCGCGACGCCCACGACTCCCTCTTCTTCCATGGACTTAGCCACGTCGGAAATGTCCTGCATCTGGAGTCGGATGTCCTTCAGCAGTGCGCGGCGTTGCTCGATCCCGGCGTTGCGTGACTGCGCCCCGGAAATCTGGCCTTCACCCCAGGCGCGGAGCGTGCCGAGGCTCGAGCGCACCGTCGCAAAAAGGGTGCTGAGCTTTGGCGTGTGCGAAATGTCGCCGCGATGGCCGAAGACATCCACGCGGTCCATGGCCTCCATTTCAAATCTGGTTCGAGTATTCATGCGGCAAAGTTTGCCGCGCACGACCACAAATACGGAAGAGTGAGTTGGGGGATGTAAACTCAACCGCGACGGGCAAAATTCGCGTAACCCACTGAGGC
>CBHXZU010000193.1:0-9294 GCA_966125105.1 uncultured Prosthecobacter sp. | reverse complement strand
CACAGGCGAGGCGGATCATCATTTTCCGTTTCTTCTCCTGTGCCACGGGGTCCAATCCCGGAATCTCAGGAATTCCCCCGATGCTCCCGGCGTATGCGGGATCGACGATACCCTGGACCACAAAAGTCTTTGAGCATCCTGGGCAAACCAGCTCCTGAAAGGCCTCGAAGCGGCTTACGTCGATGCGGGTTCCACATTTGCACTCCTGAATCGCAGAAAGAATCAGGGTCGTCTTTTTTGAGCGTGGGTCCAGGGCTGGCATGGAAGGAAACCCTGTTAGTAGCAATCCCCGTGCGCGATGTGCTTCCCATAATAGGACGTCATCATTACATACCGCCGCGTCATGAAGATTCTCCGTTATCAGCAGCCCGGTTTCGCAAAAGCGCTCGACTCCCTGAAGCGCCATGCGGAACCCACGGCCGAGGTGCGGGACACCGTCGCTGCGATCGTGGCTGATATCCGGAAGCGGGGCGATGCGGCCCTGCTGGATTACACGGCGAAGTTCGGCGGCCCGGCCTTGAAGGCGGCCCAGCTGGCGGTCACCGAGGACGCGGAAGTCGATGCCGCCACGCGGCGGGCCTTCGCAGCCTCCGACAAGAATGTCTTCACTTTTGCGAAAAAGAGCCTGCGCAAGTCGTGGACTTCGCGGAATGCCCAGGGGGCGCGCGTCGGCGAACGCTTTGACCCCTTCCAGCGAGTCGGTGTTTACGTTCCAGGGGGCACCGCGCCGCTTGTCTCCACGGCGGTGATGACCGTCACGCTCGCGCGGGCGGCCGGTTGCCCCGAAATCGTGGCGGTGACCCCTTGTGATCGAGAAGGCCGGGTGAACCCTGCCCTGCTCTACGCCTTGCGGAAGGCCGGCGCGACGGAGATCTACCGTGTGGGCGGCGCGCAGGCGATCGCCGCGCTGGCTTACGGGACGAAGACGATTCGCCCGGTGCAAAAGATTTTCGGCCCCGGCAGTCCGTGGGTGGTGGAGGCGAAGCGCCAGGTGTTCGGCCAGGTTTCCATCGATCTCCTGCCTGGACCCTCGGAAATCCTGGTGCTGGCGGATTCGACGGCGAACCCAGCGTGGGTTGCGGCAGATCTTCTCGCGCAAGCCGAGCACGGCCACGGAAGCAGCATCCTCTTCGTCACCGATAGCGCCCGGTTAATGACGGCGGTGGAGAAACAAATCACGAAGCAAGCAGCGACCCTGTCCCGCCGCGAATACTTGCAGGAAGTGCTCGAGCAAAACGCCGCGCTGATCCTGGTAAAGGACATCGCGGCCGGCGTGGCGATCGCCAACGACTTCGCGCCGGAGCACATCTCCATCGTGGCAAAGAATGAAGAAGCGTTGGCGCGTGACATCCGCACGAGTGGAGCGATCTTCCTTGGCGGCTGGTCGCCGGTTGCGGCGGGTGACTTCGTCGCTGGGCCGAGTCACACGCTGCCGACGGGCGGCGCGGGAAAGAGCTTCCCCGGTTTGATGGCAGACATGTTTCAACGCCGCACGAGCATCGTGCGCCTCGACCGGAATTCACTCGCCAAGTCCGTGGAAACGATCGAGCAGTTCAGCAAGATCGAAGGACTCGACGCCCACGGCCGGAGCGCGCGGATCCGCTTCGAGTAGCACGATTCTCCAAGGCAGGTTTTAACCGCAGATTTCGCAGATTTTTGGCGAATTGGTTTCTGCGGAGAGTTTGCATGTCTCCATGGAGGCGGGAGAGGTTGCCACAGTGGCGAGCCGGGCCGCTGCCACTTTGGTGTGCGCCAACAGGATTCACGCGTTACCTTACGGAAACCAATCTGCGCAAATCTCCGAAATCTGCGGTTCAGACCTGCATTGTCACAGCGGCTTTCCGGTGAGGCGCTCGTAGGCTTCGAGGTATTTCGCGCTCGTTTTTGAGACCACTTCGGGAGGGAGTTGTGGCGCGGGTGGGGTTTTGTCCCAGTCGAGCGTTTCGAGGTAATCGCGGACGAATTGCTTGTCGAAGCTCGGCGGGCTGATGCCGACGCGGTAATCGGCGGCGGGCCAGTAGCGCGAGCTGTCGGGCGTGAGGACTTCGTCGATGAGGATCACGCGTCCATCGAGCAGTCCGAACTCGAATTTCGTATCCGCCAAAATGATTCCGCGGGTCGCCGCGTGGGCGCGTCCGGCTTCGTAGATCTTGATCGCAAGATCGCGCGCCTGTTTCGCGACATCTTCGCCACAGAGCTCCACGCATTTTTCCCACGGAATATTTTCGTCGTGACCCGTCGCGGCTTTCGTCGCGGGCGTGAAGAGCGTCTCGGGCAATTGCTGCGCCTGCTGCAAACCCTCCGGAAGCTTGATCCCGCACACCGCGCCGGTCGCCTGGTAATCCTTCCAACCGGAACCGATCAGATAGCCGCGCACCACGCACTCCACCGGCAGCGGCTTCGCCTTTTTGACGATCATCGAGCGCCCGGTGAGCTGCTCCGCAAACGGCTGCAGCTCGTTCGGGAATCTTGCGAAATCGGTGGCGACCACGTGGTTTTCCACAAAGTCCATGTGCTGGAACCAAAAGGCCGAAAGCTGCGTGAGCACTTCCCCTTTCCGCGGAATCGGATTTGGCAGAATGCAGTCGAACGCCGAAATCCGATCGGTGGCGACGAACAGCAGATGCTCACCGAGATCGTAAATCTCGCGCACCTTGCCGCTCGCGACTTTGCGGATGCCGGGAAGCTCGAGTGTCAGAATATCCATTGCAGGCGAATTGCCGCAACGCGCTGGGAATGTCGAGGAGTCGCTGCCGTCGGCGAAGCCCCCCTCCTAATGGAAGGTGTCTGCCAGGCTTTTGCCGCGTTTCCCGTCGACGGCCGACATCTGGCCGCGCAGCACATCGATGCTCGCCTCGGAGTCCCGATTGATTCGGATCAGGCTGTTTGCATCGAGGCAACGAAAGTTGCCCTCCAAGTGCGCGTATGAGTTCGGGCCGGTGCGGAGTAAATACGGCCCACCATCGAGCGTTCCCACTTTTGCGGGGCGCCAGCGGCTTCCGGGCTGATCGAGCCGCATTTGGACCTCGCCGTGAACCTTGGAGATCCGCAGCGGATAACGGCCACCAGCGCTGGCAGACGTCACGGCCATGAACATTGCAGCGATAACAATTCCGAACGTGGTTGGGTTGGCATTCATAAGGGTGGCAAGAAGGATACGCGCGGATCGCTCGTGATCTTTCAGGCCATTTCCGCCCCTCAGGGTCAGGTCCCTCGCCATGGGCAGAGAAGGCGTCGACGCCAGTGAAGTGGCGCGGCGAATTATTTGGGCCTTCGGCTGTGGGTTGGTCGGCGTCCTGGTGTTCGCCGCTCCGAGAGACGTTATCTCACGCTTGGGGTTGGCGATCTTGCATAAGACATCGAGTGCGGAGCGATGATGTAGGACATGCGCCTTCGCGTCCTCCTGTTCGTATTTCTCTCAGCCGTGTCAGCAAATGGAACGGAATGGGTGGCAGATTCCATTCCCCGCTCGCCTCAGGGTGTGACATCCACCGCCTCAGCGACGCCGGTCTGGCTGCGGTGTCACATCCGCGTGCAGGACAATATGACGGTGCCGCAGGAGAAGGATCTTTGGCGCGATTCGGTGACGCTGAGCTTTGCAGAAATGCCGGGCGCGTTTTCCGTCCTGCTGAATGGGAAGCAGATCATCGAGAGCGGGGCGATCGGGACGACGGCGCGGCGATTCAAGGTGCCGAAGGGCATCCTGGAAAAAGGGGCGTTTAATTCCCGGGTGATCGCTTTGACGAAAGATGTCGCGATCACGCGGGCGCCGGTGCTCGCGGGCTACTTCGATGAAATCATCCTTAGCGGCGATTGGCAGCGATCGGCGACGCTGCCGTCGGCGGAAGAACTGAAACCGCTGCGCGAGCAGCCACCGACGGCGTTTTTCACGGAGAAGCAGTTTCGCAAATCAGTGACGCCGCTGGCGCGCACCGAAAATATGCCGGGGCAGCGGCTGTCGCCGGCCGAATCGCTGAAGAAGCTGCACGCGGGCGACGGGCTGATCGTGGAGGACGTGTTGCACGAGCCGATCGTGGCGCAGCCCACGCACCTGAGCTTTGACGAGCGCGGGCGCCTTTGGGTTTCGCAGTATCGGCAGTATCCGTATCCGGCGGGGATCAAGCAGCTGAGCCGTGATATGTTTTACCGTGCCGTCTTCGATCGTGTGCCCCCTGCCCCGCCGCGCCACGATCGGGGCGCGGATCGCATCACCGTGCATGAAGACACGGATGGCGACGGTGTTTTCGATCGGCACAAGACGGTACTGGAGGGCCTGAACATGGCAAACTCCGCGTTGTGCGGGCACGGAGGCATCTGGGTAATGCACACGCCTTACCTGCTCTTTTACCCAGACAAGAATGGCGACGACATTCCGGATGGTCCGCCCGAGACGCGGCTGGCGGGGTTTGGACTCGAGGATACACACAGTGTCGCCAACGGACTCACGTGGGGGCCGGACGGATGGCTCTACGGCGCGCAGGGCAGCACGGTGACGTGCCGCATCACGCGACCTGGAGTCGATTCCGCGAATGCGCCGGGCCTTTACTATGAGGGCTGCATGGTGTGGCGGTATCATCCCGAATCGCGCGAGTTCGAGATCTTTGCCGAAGGCGGCGGGAACACGTTTGGCCTCGAGTTCGATGCGGAGGGACGGCTCTTCAGCGGGCACAATGGCGGAGAGACCCGCGGATGGCATTTCGTGCAGGGAGGCATTTACCTCAAGCAGGGCAAAGACCCCGGGAAGTTTGGTCCGCCGACAAACCCGTATGCGCTCGGGGAACTCATGATGATGAAAAGCGCAAACCCGATTCAGCGGTTCACGCACAATATCATCGTGGCCGATGGGACGGCGTTGCCGGAGGCGCTGCGCGGGAAGTTGCTCGGGGCGGATCCGCTGCATCGCAAGGTGACAATTTCCGATCTGGTCGCGGAGGGGCCAACCCTCTCCACCAAGGACACCGGCTTTGCGCTGAGCAGCGACGATATCGCGTTTCGCCCGGTGTATCTCACGAATGCGCCGGATGGCTCCGTGTATGTCGGCGACTTCTATGAGGAATTCATCGCCCATGGGCAGAACTACCAGGGGCAGCTCGATCCCTCGACGGGACGCGTGTATCGGCTGCGCGGAAAGGACCTGCCGATGGCGAAGGATACTAACCTCGGTAAGCGCTCGACGGATCAGTTGATCGCGCTATTGCGGCATCCGAATCGATGGCATCGGCAAACGGCGGCGCGTGTGCTTGGCGAGCGGCGGGACGCGGGGGCAACGCCGAGGCTGCGAGCGCTGCTGGGCGAGAAAGAAACGCACCCGGCGCTGGACGCGCTTTGGGCGCTGCACCAATCAGGCGGGTTGGATGAAGCGACCGCGCTCACTGCGCTGGCGCATCCTTCCGGCCACGTGCGGGCGTGGACGATTCGGCTGATGGGCGATGCCAAGGAGTTGCCCGCGGCGTTTCTCGCGAAGCTTGCGGAACTGCTAAAGTCGGAGACTGATCCGGTGACCCGCAGCCAGGTGGCATCGACGGCACGACGGCTCGCTTTGCCCCAGGCGCTGAAACTCGCGCGCGGTCTCATCGCGCGCGATGCCGACGCGACGGATCCGTTCATTCCCCTGCTCTGCTGGTGGACGCTCGAGTCGCACTTGGGCGAGGCGGATCGCGACGAGGTGCTCGCGCTGTTCGATGAGCCCATAATTTGGAATGGCAAGATTGTGCAGGATCATCTCGCGCGCCGCCTAGCCACGAGGCTGGCATCCTCGGGCACGCGGGCTGAATTGCTTGGGCTGGCGAAATTGCTGCGTCAGGCGCCAGATGCGGGGAAGAAGCAGTTGGCGGCGGGATTTGAGGATGCATTCAAAGGACGCGCGCTGCCGCCATTGCCGGAGGAATTGCTGGCTGCACTTTCGGAGACGGGAGCTGGATCCGCGGAGTTCCGTGTTCGGCGCGGCGATCCGGCGGCGGTGACGGAAGCGCTCGCGGCGATTGTGGATGCGAAACGGAAGGCGGAGGAGCGCGCGGGATTGATCCGCGCTTTAGGTGAGGCGCGGATTGCTTCGGCGTGGCAGCCGTTGCTCGGCGTGGTGAAGGCAGATGGGAATGCGTCAATCCGCAGCGCGGCGTTGAATGCGCTGCTCAACTTCAACGAACCGGCAATTGGCGCTGAGGTGGCGGGGGCGTTTGCGCAGATGCCCGCGAGCGCGAAGTCCACGGCGATTGCGCTACTTGCCAGCCGCGATGCCTGGCGGACTGCGCTCATTCCGCTGATCGAGCGCGGGGCGCTGATGCCTGCGGACGTGCCGGCCGATGTGGCGGATCGTCTGCGCGGATCTGGCAATGCGCGCTTTATTGAATTGCTGCCCGCGCCGGGTGAAGCGGCGAAGGTGAGCCGCGAGCGCGCGGATCAGATCAAAGCAATCCTCAAAGGAGGCATCGGGGACGCGTACGCGGGCGAGAAGCTTTTCGATCAACGCTGCGCGTCGTGCCATCAACTCTTCCACAAAGGCGGGCGCATCGGGCCGAATCTCACCGCGTATCAACGCGATGATTTAGGGACGATGCTCGCGAGCATTGTGGCGCCGAGTGCGGAGATTCGTGAAGGGTATGAGAATGTGACGGTCTCGATGAAAGATGGGAGGGTGCTCGGCGGGTTTGTCGCGGACAAGGATGCGAAAGTCGTGATCCTGCGCGGCTTTGACGGGCAGGATACGGCGCTGCCGCAGGATGAGATTTCGGAGCTGAAATCCGCAGGCCGGAGCCTGATGCCGGATGGATTGCTGGATGGGCTCACCGATCAGCAACTCCGGGACTTCTTCGCGTACCTCCGCATTCCTCAGCCGATTTCGAAGTGAACCACGGCGGGCGCGGCGGATACGAACCGCGACGACGCGACGAGCGCGACGACATAAAAAGGAGGTGACCACGAAGGGCGCGAAAGTGTCGCGCCCGCGGGGCGAAGTCGTTTTCAGGAATTCGGTTTCTTTACCACGGAGAACACGGAATTCACGGAGATGGTTCAAACGCTCAAGTCGTCTCCCCTGAACACTGTGTTCTCGGTGTTATAGCGGCTTCCGAAGATGCTTTCGATGGAGACGCTGGTGTGTCGCCACCTACGGGGCTCTTGTCGTTGGCATGTTTACCCAGGGCGCCGCTCATTCTTCGCTGTGCCCTGGGCTGGTATGGGGTTGGGCCTTCGGCCCGCCGGCGCGCGCAACGCGCCGTGCTCGCCGTGCCCACCCCAGCGTAGCTTCACTCAATCGTCACGACCGAAAACCAAGTGATCGGCCCAACCGGGCGCGGTCGCGCTTGCTCCGTATCCTGCTCGTCGCTACACGCTGGCGCTCCCGCGCTTGCCGCGGCGTATTTCCACTCACACCCACATTATTACTCCACACCCATGAGCAGAAAAATTCGTTACGGTATGGTCGGCGGCGGGCGCGGCGCTTTCATCGGCGCGGTGCACCGCATTGCGGCGGCGATCGATCAGCAGATCGAGCTCGTTTGCGGCGCGTTCTCGTCGGACCCGGAACGCTCGAAGGCGAGCGGCGCGGATCTCTTCCTGCCGCCGGATCGCTGCTACGGAACTTTCCAGGAGATGATCGAGAAGGAGAAGGCGCTCCCTGCGGATCAGCGCATGGACTTCATCGCGATCGTCACGCCGAACCACGTGCACTTCCCTCCGGCGAAGATGGCGCTGGAGAACGGCTTTCACGTGCTGAGCGACAAGCCGGCGACCTTCAATCTTGAAGAGGCGAAGAAGCTCGCGGAACTCGTGAAGAAGACCGGGCTCATCTACGGGCTCACCCACAACTACACCGGGTACCCGCTCGTGAAGGAAGCGCGCGACATGATCGCCGCGGGCAAGCTCGGCAAAATCCGCAAGGTCGTCGTGGAATATCCGCAGGGCTGGCTGGCCACGCGCCTCGAGGCGAGCGGGCAGAAGCAGGCGGGCTGGCGCACGGATCCCAAGAAGAGCGGCGCTGCGGGCAGCATCGGCGACATCGGCACGCACGCGGAGAATCTCGCGGAATACATCACCGGCCTGCAGATCAGCGAACTCGCGGCGGACATCACGACGTTCGTCAAAGGCCGCAAGCTCGATGACGACGGCAACGTGCTGCTGCGCTTCAAGGGAGGCGCGAAGGGCATTCTCCACTGCTCGCAGATCAGCGTCGGCGAGGAGAACAACCTGAATATTCGCGTCTATGGCGAGAAGGGCGGACTCGAGTGGCACCAGAACGAGCCGAACACCTTGCTCGCGAAGTGGCTCGACCAACCCACGCAGATCCTGCGCACGGGCAATGGCTATCTCGGCAAGAATGCGGCAGCCGCGACGCGCACTCCGCCCTCGCATCCCGAGGGCTACCTGGAAGCGTTTGCGAACATCTATAAGAACTTCGCCAACGCGATCCGCGCTCGCATCGACAAAAAGAAGATCGCGAAGGACGATCCGGCGAACGATTTCCCGCGCATCGAAGACGGTGTGCGCGGCATGGCGTTTATCGAGGCTGTGGTGAAGTCGTCGAAAGCCAACGCGGCCTGGACGAAGCTGGACGTTTGAGCAGAGGCCGGAGGTCAGAGGTCGGAAATGCGCTGACCAACCTTCATCAATCACAAGCGGAGCAGCGAAAGCTGCTCCGCTTTGTTTCGAGGGCGCCTCCAGTCAAACTTTGGCAAACGCCGAAGTTCCAATCGCCCTAAAGTTGTGTCGCACTTGGGCGGCGTTTGGCTTGGTAGCTCCGGGAGCGGGCAAAATGGGATTTTTTAATGGTGCCTGTGCGCGGGAAGAGTGATGAGGGCATACGGAGGGGGCGAAGACATGGATCAGCCGGCGCGCCAGAAGATCGTGAAGGCGGACGGGGATTCGCTGCGGGTGCGCGATACTCGGGAGGATGCGTTAGGGGCTTCCCTTCGGGAAGAGGCGGCGAGGACGCCGCCTCTCCGGTTCGCACGCGTGCTCGCACGCTGTAAGGAACTGTGCCCTTCATCCCGAGCTTGCATGCGCGTTCGCTTGGGGCGACACACCGAGGCCATGCGGGGCTTCCTCCTTTTTGCTTTGGCGATGCTGCCGTTCGGCATTTTTGGCGCGGATGCGGGGCCGGAGAAGAAGCACAGCGTGAGCATCGATGTGAAAGTCACGCGGTCAGGGGTGTCGACGGATACTTCCCAGAGCACCAATACCGACCGGGTGAATTCCGTCCGCAGCACGACGACAGCGGTGTTTCAACGGCAGAAGAGCGGTCAGTGGGAACTGGAGATTTCGGTGCAGAACTTTGCACGACAGCCCGATGTGGTGAAG
>CBHXZU010000192.1:0-9303 GCA_966125105.1 uncultured Prosthecobacter sp. | reverse complement strand
CCCCGTCGTACGCAAATGATCGTTTTTATTTCAGAGCTCAGCAGGAGTAATCCGTTTGATCAAAGGTGAGCTATCTCTGGGGTAAGCCATTTTCAGCGAGTGGCACGAGGTCCTTCACTTCGGGCTCGTTCCTCGCCGCTCCGTTCAGGATGAGCCACTTTGCACGGTCGCACTTGCGGGCATTACAATGTGTGGAATCCCGCTTCCGGAAGAGGGCGAACGCCAAAGAGGTAGTTCCAGGAAGGGAGCGGGCGCTGTGCGATGCCTGTCCGCCCAAAGCAGACGGGATCTTCTGAGATGATTTATTCAACAGAAATCCCGGGGAGTACCGACGGAGGGGCTCGAACCCACACACTCTTGCGAGTACCAGATTTTGAGTCTAGCGCGTCTGCCAATTCCGCCACGTCGGCTGATGTGACTTGGCGAAAGTAGAAGCGCTGCGGGCATTCTGGCAAGCGGCAATCTGCATACTCGCGCTTGGATTTTGCGACTGGGCGGGGAATGGAGATCCAAGAGGGCGGTTGGCCAGAGGGTCCGCGCGTGCAAGCCCGATGTCCGTTAAATCCGCCGATCTTTCTAATATAATGACGGCCCTTGGATGGTGACCTATCATTTGGCGTGAGCACCTTAACCGGCCCTTTGAAGCGATTCGACCCAGGGGCGAAACTGGTGTCGCGCCCGGTAACCTTCCAATGCGAACTCGATTTAACTCCTTCCCTTGCGCAACTCGCGCGTATCGCGGCCTCCTCGTTTTTTGCGCTGCCGTCGCCAGCACTTCATTTGCTGCGGAGAAGGTGAACTTCAACCGGGACATCCGTCCGATCCTTTCGGACAAATGCTTCCACTGCCACGGGCCGGATGAAAAGGAACGGAAGGCGGGGCTGCGGCTCGATTCACGCGAAGCCTCCCTGGCGGGTGGCGACTCAGGACCAGCCATCAATCTCGCCAAGCCCGAGACGAGTGAGGTCGTCGTCCGGGTCCTTTCGAAGGACAAGGATGAAGTGATGCCGCCGACGAAGCTGCACAAGCCAGTCACGCCTGCGGAAGCGGATCTTCTGAAGCGCTGGATCGCGGAGGGCGCGGAATACCAGGGGCATTGGGCCTTCATCAAACCGGAACGTCCGACCCCGCCGCTCAATACCGCCAATCCGATCGATGCGTTCATTCAGAAGAAGCTCGCGGAGCAGGGACTGAAAGCGTCGCCCGAGGCGGATAAAGAAACGCTCATACGCCGGGCGACGCTGGATCTTACCGGTCTGCCGCCAACGGCGGAGGAAATCGCGGCCTTTCTGAATGATACGGCGCCTGGCGCGTATGAACGCGTCGTCGATCGCCTGTTGGCCTCGCCAAGCTACGGAGAACACATGGCGTCGCGCTGGCTCGACATGGCGCGTTACGCGGACAGCAACGGCTTCCAATCCGACACAAAGCGCGAGATGTGGCACTGGCGCGACTGGGTGATCAAGGCGTTCAACGAGAACAAGCCCTTCGATCGATTCACGATCGAGCAACTAGCGGGCGACATGTTGCCGAATGCAAAGCCCGACCAGATCGTGGCGACGGGCTTCAATCGCAATCATCGTCTCAACGGGGAAGGCGGCCGAATCGTGGAGGAGTGGTTCGCAGAGACGGTGATCGACCGTGTGGAGACCACGGGGATGACGTGGATGGCGCTGACGCTGAACTGCTGCCGTTGCCACGACCACAAATACGACCCGATTTCGCAGAAGGAGTTTTACCAGCTGTTCGCTTACTTCAATTCGAACGAAGAGACCGGCGTGATGGACGAGTTTGGCGGCGCCGCGGGTTCGCGGAAGGGTGGAAACTCGAAGCCAGTGTTGTCTCTGCCGACGGCGGACGAGGAGAAGCAGCTCGCGCAGCTCGAGCAGGCGGTCGTTTCCGCGCAGGCGCAATTGGAGGTGGCAAACAAGCAATTGCCGGCACTGCAAGGGGAATGGGAGAAATCATTCGCCAGACAGCTCGATTCCCAAGTCGTCGCCTGGAAGCCATTGCCGGCAACAGAAGCGCGGAGCATGGGAGGCGCGACGCTGACGCAGCAAGCTGACGGCAGCTGGTTGGTGAGCGGCAACAACCCGGCGAACGATACCTACGAGGTCTCAGCAAAAGTCGCTCCCGGTCAAATCACCGGCCTATTGCTCGAAGTGCTGCCCGATCCGTCTTTGCCGAACAAGAGCCTTGGGCGCTCGAAGAATGGCAATTTCGTGCTCAGCGGCGTCGAACTGGAAGTAGAAGGACCGGGCGAGCGCGAGCCGATCGTCGCGAAGTTCACGCGGGCGGAAGCCGACTACGAGCAGAAGACGTGGGAGGTCGCGCAAATCATCCGCGATCAGCCGAAGGCGAGCAACAAAGGGAAGGCCGCGAAAGGAGCGAAGAAATCAGGATGGGCAGTGGATGGCAATCTGCCGAACATGCAGCAGCCGAGAAAAGCGCTCTTTGTCTGCGAGCCGATCACGGTTCCGGAGAATGCCACGATCACACTTCGGCTCGCGCATGGCTCTCAATATGCGGATCACAATATCGGCCGCTTCCGTTTGAGCACAACGGCACTGCCCTCCGCGGCCGTGACGCTCGGTGGTGCCAAGGTGCCGGAGACCGTCCGCGTCGCACTGCGGCTCGATCCGTCGAAACGGACGCCTGCCCAAGTCGCCGAGCTCGCCAAGTATTTCCGCGAAAATGGCGATCACCCGGCGCGCAAGCCGGAATCCGCGATCGCAGCGGCGAAGAAAGCGGTGGAAGATTTTCGCGGCACGTTTGCGAGCACCATGGTGTTCAAGGAAATGGCGAAGCCGCGGCAGGCTTTCATCTTGAAGCGCGGCGAATACGACAAGCCGGGCGACAAGGTGGAACGAGCCGTTCCCGCCGCATTGCCGCCGCTGCCCGCTGGCGCGCCGAACGATCGTCTCGGCCTTGCGCAATGGCTCGTTTCCGGGGAGCACCCGCTCACGGCGCGCGTTTGGGCAAACCGCGCTTGGGAAGGCTTCTTCGGCACTGGCCTCGTGAAGACTTCGGAGAACTTGGGGTCGCAGGCCGAATGGCCCACGCACCCCGAGTTGCTCGACTGGCTTGCCACGGAATTTGTCCGGCTGAAGTGGGACATGAAGGCCATGCAACGCTTGATGCTCACCAGCGCGACTTATCGGCAGTCGTCGAAAGTTACCCCCGAGTTGCTGGCGAAGGATCCTGATAATCGGCTGCTCGCGCGCGCACCGCGGGTGCGGCTCTCTGGTGAAGAATTGCGCGACCAGGCGCTCGCGATTAGCGGATTGCTCGTCGGCAAGATCGGCGGACCGAGCGTGAAGCCTTACATGCCGCCGTCGGTGTGGGACGAAACCAGCGTCTATGGTGACATGCGGAACTACAAATCGGATACGGGCGAGGGCCTGTATCGGCGCACGCTATACACGATTTGGAAACGCACGGCGGCCCCGCCATCGATGCTCTTGTTCGATTCGCCGAGCCGCGAAGTTTGCACGGTCAAGCGGTCGCGCTCGAACACGCCGACGCAGGCGCTGTCGCTGCTCAATGAACTGACCTATGTGGAAGCGGCGCGTCGCCTCGCGGAACGCATGCTGACCGAAGGCGGAACGAGCCCGCAGGAGAGAATCGCATGGGCATTCCTGCGCGCCACCGGTCGAAGACCCGACGGCAGTGAATTGGACAAATTGACGAAAGGCGTGCAGTCGCGGCTCACGCGGTTCCAGCAAACTCCTGATGCGGCGAAGCAGCTCATCAGCCAGGGCGAATCCAAACCCAATCCACAACTCAACTCGGCCGAACTTGCGGCCTACACGGTCACGGCCAACGTGCTCCTCAATCTCGACGAAGTCGTCACCCGCAATTGATCTCCATGAACTGCAACGATTCCTCTTTCCTGCGACTCTCGTTCGCGGAGCAAAACTCGGTCACGCGTCGCACCTTCATCCAGCGCGCGGCGAGTGGCATTGGTCTCGCCGCTTTGGGCGGGTTGCTTGGAAGCCGGGCGAGTGCGGCAAGCACGGGACTGCCCGGCTTCCCGAACTTCGCGCCAAAGGCGAAGCGGATCATCTATCTCTTTCAAAGCGGCGCGCCGTCGCAGATGGATCTCTTTGATCCGAAGCCGGAGATGCTCAAGCGGCGCGGCGAGAACCTGCCGGAATCGATTCGCCGCGGGCAGCGCCTCACGACCATGACCAGCGGCCAGAAGTCATTCCCGGTCGCGCCGAGCATTTTCCAGTTCTCGCAACACGGGAAGAGCGGCGCGTGGTTTAGCAATCTCATGCCGCACATGGCCAAGATGGCGGATGAGTGGGCGATCATTCGCTCGATGCACACCGATGCGATCAACCACGACCCGGCGATCACCTTCATGCAGACGGGCTCGCAACTGGCAGGGCGACCGAGCATCGGCGCGTGGATGGCGTACGGCCTCGGCAGCGAGAACTCGGAGTTGCCCGCGTATGTCGTGCTCACCAGCTTCGGCACCGGACGAAAGGACGACCAGCCGCTTTACGATCGTCTGTGGAGCGCTGGCTTCCTTCCGGCGAAATACCAGGGCGTAAAGTTCCGCAATAAGGGCGAGCCGGTGCTTTACCTCAGCAATCCTCCGGGAATGGACCGCGCCATGCGGCGTGAAACGCTCGATGAACTCTCGGCGCTCAATCAGCACCGGCACGACGCCCTGGGCGATCCCGAGATCCAGACGCGCATCGCGCAATACGAGCTGGCCTTTCGGATGCAGGCGAGTGTGCCGGATCTCACAGACATCTCGAAGGAGCCGGCGAGCGTGATCGACAGCTACGGGCCCGACGTGAAGACGCCTGGCACCTACGCCGCAAACTGCCTGCTCGCGCGTCGGCTGGCCGAGCGGAACGTGCGCTTCATTCAGCTCTTCCACATGGGCTGGGATCACCACGGCAACCTGCCGAACGCGATCAAAGGCCAGTGCCATGACACGGATCAGCCGACCGCGGCACTCATTGCCGATCTCAAGCAGCACGGCTTGTTGGACGACACGCTGATTGTTTGGGGCGGAGAATTTGGACGCACGATCTACTCGCAAGGCACGCTCACGGAGACGAACTACGGCCGCGATCACCATCCGCGCTGCTTCACCGTGCTCATGACCGGGGCTGGGGTGAAGAAGGGAATCACTTACGGAGCGACGGATGACTACTGCTACAACATCACCGAGAACCCGGTGCACGTCCACGATCTCAACGCCACGATCCTGCACCTGATGGGCGTCGATCACACCCGCCTAACTTTCCGCAGCCAGGGCCGCGACTTCCGACTGACAGACGTCCACGGCGAACTGGTGAAGTCGGTGTTGGCGTAGAGTTCGCGCGATGCCGATGGCCAAAAGCGGGGTTCCGGAAAAACTAGCGGAGAAAAAGTCGGTCATCCTGACAACGAACGAGGAAGGACCCCGAACCACTCGCGAACGCCGCGTTATCCGCAATGCTGTGGTCTACGCGAGCCTACTTCACGACGGCTGCCTGCATGGCCTGCTGGAGTTCGAGCAACGGCTGCTGGCTGATGCTGACGAATCCCTGGTGAGTATGCAGCAGATCGAAGACGAAGAGGATTACCACGGTAATCAGCAGAGGTAGCAGGTAGCTCGTAAACGCCGACCGCGCGCCGTGCGCGCCTGCACCATACGCGCTCGTGAGGCAACCGCATGCGGCGACAACAATCAGCAATACCCAAACGACTTGGGGAATGCGGTTCCTATGCGCCGTGATGCGCTCCGCGGCCGTGTCGATCATCTCGTTCAGCGCAACCACAAACGTGGCCGTGATCGGCGTTGGCGCTTCCTTCGCCGCCACCTCGGCATGCTGCCAAAGCGCCGATTCGATCTCCCCGCATTTTCGCAATCCCTCCGCGAGCATTGCCGGTTCGTAACTGATGCTCTGGTATTTCAGGCGGGCATCCACATACTGGCGGAAGAGATCCTTTACCGGCGCTTGGTGCGTTTGCGGGAGCAAGCCGGTGCGAAGCCATGCGGTTCCGATCGCATTTGCTTCCTTCAAGACGAGATCCCGCCGCGTCTCGAAGCGATTGACCGCCATCGAAAAGGTAAACCCCAGCAGCAGGCCAAGCAATCCGAGCACCGCGCCCTGCACGCCGCTGATCTGGCTCTTTCGCGCTTCATCGCGCGCCGAATACAAGTGCAAACCGATCCGGTAGCCTCCTTCCGAAAGGCCGAGGAGCAGAGCGGCGACAACGAGACCGAATACCCACTGGTTCCCGAGCAGCCATGGAAGTTCATTCATGGCGCGAGAGAGGAGAGACAACGGATGATGACGGACTTGGCAGGATGAGGTGCCACTTCATGGCTGTCGCCGACCATGCGGGATGCGTGGCGTGCCGGGATATCGGACCTTGGTCGTACCGATGCTGATGATCGACGCGCGGCGCGAAGGATCCGAAGCTTCGGTCGTGATCACATTTCTCTTTGCCACCGGAGCGGGAGCACCATCGACGCACCCATGGATGCACCGCTGGGCAACGTCGCTGAAGAAGATCGGAGGGGGTTCAGCTGTTCGATTACCCGTATCTGGCGGAAGGGAGAAAGCGGCCTGATCCGTTGCCTGCGCTTATTGCCGCGCACCGCGCAGCCCTGCAGAGCGCGCGGAAAGATTCGACCGGCCCAGTCGTGTTGATCGGCAAAAGCATGGGATCGAGGGTTGGCTGCCACCTCTCGCTCGAGGAACCCGTTCCGGCATTGATCTGCCTCGGCTATCCGCTCTGTGCCGGCGGCGATCGCACCAAGCTTCGGGACAAGGTTCTCTACGAGTTGAAGACTCCGGTGCTCTTCGTGCAAGGGACGCGCGATTCCTTATGCCCGCTGGATCTCCTTGAGGACGTGCGCGGGCGAATGACGGCCCACAATGAGCTCTTCCTCGTTGAAGGAGGCGATCACTCGCTGGAGGTGCGAAAGACGGAACTCAAGCGCTCTGGAGACACTCAACAATGCGTGGATGCGCGTGTGCTCGAGGCGATCGGCAAGTTTGTCGCCGAACGCGCGTCGGTTTGAGGAGGCTCTTACGCCGCGCGCCACCGCTGAACCAGCTCCCGCGCCGCTTCGGGCCAGGTCGGCTGCTGGAAGGTAAATCCGTTCTCCAACAATCGTCCCGGGACGACCCGCCGGCTTTTGAGAATCAGCTCAGTCTCGGTGCGCAGGAACATGGCGCCGATTTCGAGCATCCACTTTGTCGCAGGCAATCCGATGCGAACACCGGCCGCCTCGCGGAACGCGCGCATGAAATCGGCATTTGGAAGGGGATTGGGTGAGGCGAGATTTACCACGCCGGAGAATTCATCTCGCTCGATCAACCAATCGATCGCGTGGATGAAATCCGCGTCGTGAATCCACGAGACGAATTGGCGTCCGTCGCCATTCCTGCCGCCGAGCCCCTTCCTCACCAGCCCCATGAGCACGTCGAACACGCCGTCTTTGTCCGGACTCATGACCATGGCCGAACGGAGCAGCACTTTGCGAGTTGCCGGCGTTTCGATTTCCGCGGCGGACTTCTCCCACGCCTTCGCGACTTCGATGCTGAATCGCCAGGTCTCGGGAACGTTTGGCTCGTCGCCGCCAATGATGTCGGCGGCTTCGTCGTTCGGCGCATCGTAGCGGTGCGCGTAAATGGTGGCCGTGCTCATCTGCAGCCAGACACGTGGCGGATGCTGCGCCTTGGCGATGGCGTTTCCAATGGCCGTGGTCGAGTGCACCCGCGAATCGATCATCTCGCGGCGGTTCCGCGCATGATAGCGGCAATTCACCGACCGCCCGGCGAGGTTGATCGCCGCGTCCGCACCATCGATTTCCTCGCACCAAGGGCCGGCATTTTCCGCATCCCAAGTTACCACCCGCCAGGGGTGGTTCGCTCTTCCGCGGCTCAAGACCACGACCTCGTGGCCCTTCGCTCGGAATGAGCGGGCGAGCAGTGTGCCGAGTTGCCCCGAGCCTCCGGCCAGGACGATCTTCACAAGCCTTTCGGAGGTCCGAGAACTTCGCTGACGATTACGGCTGCTCGGATCGACTCCGGCGTGCGCAACATTTCGCGGAGCGCCAGGCCTTGCGCGGAGAGGAGACGCGGATCGACGCTCGTTGTGCCGGCAGCCCCAGTGGCAGCCATTCGGATCGAGGGGAGCGTATCGACGGCCATCCGCTGCTCATGCATGCGCGCAAAGTCTGTCGAGACCTGCTCCACACTCGTCGCTGCTTCTTCGAGTCGTCCGGGATCCATGGATTCCAGGGACGCAGGTTCATGGATCGGTGGTTTAGGACGAGGCGGCGGAGCCATTCGCGCAGGCACTTGCGCAGGTCGCGTCACCAACGGCCGCGGGATCGGCATCGCAACAGGACGCGGCGCGAGGGTGGGGGACGCGGGCTTCGATGGCGCTGATTTCGGAGCAATGGTCGGCGCGGGCTTGAGTGGCGCAGGCGCCGGACTGGGCCGCAAAGGCGGCGACTGCGGTCCGGATGGCACACCAAGCGCCTCCAGGAACTTTCGCATCCGTTCTTCTTCGGAGCTCTCGACGCCTCCGGTCGGCCGCAGCGGAGTGTTTTCGGCCGTGCCTCCTTCCGCGCGTTTGCGGGCTTCTTCCTCCGCGAGCGCCTTCTTCTGTTTGCGCTCGTTATACCAGGCAACTACGCCGTAAGCCGCCGCCGCGATCCAGATGAGATAGCCATCGATGGCCGCGAGTGTCATGGCAGCAGCTTACTTTCCTTCCTGCGGTTTTTCACCAGCAATGCTTTCACGCATGGTGGTGTCGGCTGCGAGATTGCGGAGGCGTTGGTAATCCATGATGCCGAGATTGCCGCTGCGGAATGCCTCGGCCATCGCCTGCGGCACCTGTGCTTCCGCTTCGACGACCTTCGCGCGCATCTCCTGGGTGCGAGCGCGCATCTCTTGCTCGAGCGCGACGGCCTGCGCGCGCTGCGCTTCCGCGCGAGCCTGCGCGGTGCGCTTGTCGGCCTCGGCTTGCTCAGCCTGGAGTTTGGCGCCGACGTTTTCGCCGACATCCACATCAGCGATGTCGATCGAGAGAATCTCGAACTGCGTGCCGCTATCGAGACCTTTCGCAAGGACCGTCTTGGAGATGCGGTCCGGATTTTCGAGCACGTCCTTGTAGCTGTCGGACGAACCGATGCTCGTCACAATGCCTTCGCCAACACGGGCGATGATGGTTTCCTCCGTCGCGCCGCCGACGAAGCGATCGAGATTCGTGCGCACCGTCACGCGAGCTTTCACCTTAACCCCGATGCCGTCCTTCGCGACGGCGTCAATTGTGCCA